>JAKJFB010000254.1 GCA_022705125.1 Pseudomonadota bacterium | reverse complement strand
CTGCCCCCGGAGTACCTGGCGGCGAGCCGCGCCACGGTCGATGCCTGCTGCGCCGGCGTGCTGGCGCCGGGAACCGGGCTCGCGCTGCGCGCACCGAAGCTCGGCACGGTGACGCTGCCGCAGTATCTCGAGGACTTCCGCAACCCCTGGTTCCAGCACCTCGTCGTGCACGAGGTCATTAACAGCGTGATCGAAGCGGACCGCGAGGGCTTCGACGCCATCGTGGTGAACTGCTTCGACGATCCCGGCGTGAAGGAGGCCCGGGCGCGGGTGCGCACCCCGGTCTTCGGGCTCGCCGAAGCCACCTTCCACCATGCCTGCCAGCTGGGCGCCAGACTCGGGGCGCTCGTCCCCGACATGCCGGGACAGGTCGCCTTCGTGCAGCGACAGATCGAGGCGATGGGGCTGTCCTCGCGCCTGATACCCGACGGTGTGCGCGCCGAGCGCAAGCGCTTCACCGAGTCTTTCGCCGAGGCGCTCGCCGATCCGGGCGCGATGATCGCGCGCCTGGACGCGCAGGCCCGCGAACTGGTCGATGACGGCGCCGACGTGGTGGTGATCGCCTGTGGCGGACTGGGGCAGGTCTGCGGCACGCAGGGCTGGCACGTGATCGAGCACCATGGCGCGCTGGTGCCGGTGGTGAACCCGCTCGCGACCGCGGTGAAGACCGCGGAAATGATGCTCGGCCTGCAGCGCGCGCTGGGCACCCCGATCCCGGGCCAGGCGCACGCGGTGCGCCTCGGGCCGGACGACATCGCGCGCATCGAGCGGGGCTTCGCGATCCACGGTCAATAGCCGCGCCAGCCCGGAAATCGGGGGGTCAATCCCGGACGCCGGCATGGATGAAAAAACATCTGCACGGCGCGAGGTTTGTCGTGGTACTCTCGCCGCCCCCTCCCGAACCTGCAGACGCGCGACAGGAGCCGATCCCGGCCCATGGAGTTGCCCCGCTTGCCCTGGAAGGCTGGCCGGCTGCAAGAGGTGTCTCTGGCCGGGCGGGCGCACGGGCGCGGGTGCGACGACGGTCACACTTTCTTAACACGACGTGTCCTAAATGGGTCACGCATTGAACCCGCGCTTCGTGGCTAAATGCACCCCCCACGCAATACCGGAGGACAGGTATGCGTATCGATGGCACGCTTTCGCAGTGGAACGATAACGACAATTGCGGATCCATCGCACCCGCGCGCGGCGGTCCGGAGGTGTTCGTGGACCTCGCGGCCTTCGCCCGGCATGAGCATGGACAGCGCCCGTTGCTGCAGGAGCGGCTGAGCTTCGAGCTCGCGCTCGACCGCAATGGCAACCTGCGCGCCCGCGAAGTGCGCCGACCCAGCCGTTACGGGATGCTCGCCCGGCTCAGGAGCGCCGCCCGCCCGACTCCCCGCAAACGCAAGCGCGTGGGACAGGGCGCCGCGATCCTGCTGGTGATCGCATCGGCGGCCTACATGTTTTCCGCCTACCTCCTGACGGTATCCGGGCAGCCGCCGGATCAACTGGAGGAAGCCCAGCAAGTGCTGCCGATCGAATCACAGGAAGGGCTGTACGCGGATATCCGCCGCACGGTGGCATCGCTCTATTGAGCGGCGGATTCCCGTTCTAGGCAGACAGGCGCTCGAACCGCGGGCGCTCTACCCCGTCCACGACCACCGTTTCCATGAACATCTCCAGCGGGCGCACCCAGAGCGCGCGCTCGCCGTACTGCGGGCGATACACGACGAGCCGCTCGCCCGTTTCACTGTGCGTCGCGACACCGATCACGTCGTAGAGATTGCCCTTGTAGTGGCGGTAAACGCCGGCGGTCAGCCCGCAAACCATCGCTCGCCCCCTCCTGTCACCCGCGCTGCGTGTCATCCCGGCCCCGGCGCAACGTCGCCACCACCGCGGCCAGTTGCGTATCCAGCGCCGGATCCTCGGGCATCATCAGCGTGATGTAGCCGGACAGCCCGCCGAAGCGCCGCTCGAGCTCGGCGGGAATGTCGGCGTAAGTGCCGCACGGAATGAATGCGTCGAGCATCTCGTCGTCGATGATCTCGCGCATGCGGTCCCAGCGGTTTTCGCGGGTCATCGCGAGCAGTTTTTCCCCGCGATCCTGCCACCCGAAGAGTTCCAGGCTAGGCCAGTACGCCGGCGTCGAATACAGGAAGCCGAGCATGCGGCGCCACTTCTCGCGCTCCTGCGCCACACTGGCCGCGTCGGGCCCGGTGGCGACCAGCGAGCCCAGCACCAGCCTGAAACTCTCCAGGTCACGCCCGCTCTTCGCCGCGCCTTCGCGCAGGCGTGGCAGCACCACATCGCGGATGTAGCGCGGCGGCGTGTTGGTCGGGTGCGTGATCATGCCGTCGGCGATCTCGCCGGCCAGCGCCGTCATCCCCGGGCCGACCGCTCCCATCAGCAGCGGCACGTGCGGGTGCTCGATGGGGCCCGGGTTGAAGAAAGGCTGCAGCCGTGTGAAGCGGTAATGTTCGCTCACGTAGGACAGCTTCGTGCCGTTCTGGAACGCGTCGAAGATCGCGCGCAGCGCGCCGATGTACTCGCGCATGCGCGGCGCGGGCGCGCTCCACACGGCGCTGTAGCGATCCTCGATGTTCTGCTTGATCTGCGTGCCGAGCCCGAGCTCGAAGCGCCCCTTCGACATCGCCTGCAGGTCCCACGCGGTCAGCGCCACGTTCATCGGGCTGCGCGGTAACGCCACCAGCACCGAGATCAGCACCTTCAGTCGCGCCGTGGCGTTCAGCGCCAGCGCCGCGAGGAGGAAGCCGTCGTGGATCGCATCCGGCACCTGCAGCCCGTCGAAGCCCATCGCCTCGGCGCGCCTGGCGTGCTCGGCGATCGCGCCGGGGCCCATGTTCTCGGGGGTGCTCGCATAGACGGTGAACACGTGGCATTGCTCCTTGGGGTTGGTGGCTAAGACTCCGGGCGTACAGTCGCCCGAATGAATCCGGACCTACGCCGCGCGCAGGCCGAGCTTGATCGCGGGCGGGATGACCAGCGCGGCGAGTATGCCGGCCCAGACACCCTTGAACACCGCATAGGCCAGCGGCGAGAACGGCGGCAGCGGCAACAGCATCAGCATGCCCACGGTGCCGGCGCCGAGCAGCGCGCCTGCCAGCCCGAACAACAGGCTGTTGCTCCAGTCGTTGCCGGTCGCGACGCGCGCGAGCGCACCGAGCGCCGCGGGGGGCACCGCCTCGTGCTCGCCCTTCGCCAGCTTCGCGCGGTGCCCTTTCATGACGAACATCGCGATCAGCGACGCGAGCAGGAAGCCCGTGATCATCAGGTCCGCGCCAAAGCCGTGCTCGCCCCACGCGCTCAGGGCCGGCTTGTCCTTCAGCAGGAACCAGGCGATCGCGCTATTCAGCACCAGGTTGATGACGAAGTTGTGGCGCGACTGCGTGCGGATGTGGGACTTCAGCGTAGCGTTCATCAGCAGTTCCTTGTCATGTTTCGGGTTGAGGCTCTGCGCGCGCCGGCTGATCGGGCGGCGCGCCCTCCCAGCCGAAACGCTCGAACAGCGCGCCGAGGCGCCGCTGGATCTCGCCGCCGTCGAGGCCGAACTCGCCCAGGCTGTAGGCATGCGTGGTCTCGTGGCCACCCGCGCGCTGCTCCTCGGCGTCCAGCGCCGCGGCGAGTTCGGGACTGACAACCAGACCCAGTTCGGCATAGGCCTGCTCCAGCGTCGCGCGCGGGCGGGCCACCAGCTCGCGGTAGTCCACGATCGCCCGCGGCGTCCCGGGGTGGCGCTCCAGCACCTCCAGCGGGTAGGTGTAATTGTGGAAGGACATCTCGGCCAGGATTCCGAGCGACTTCTTCATACGGGCCTCGTCAAAGTGTCGTGCCTTCCAGCTGAACTTCATCAGTTTCAGCAGGCTCGGAATGGTCTCCTGCGGATTGCGGTAGAGCACCACGAAGCGCGCATCGGGGAAGACCTCGAGCAGGGTCTCGACGCGGCCGCAGAACGTGGGGTTCTTGCTCAGGTGAATCCGCTCGCCGCCGTTCATGTAGAGCTGCCGGCGCACGCATTCCTTGTAGAAGTTCATCATCCGCCGGCGCTGCGCCGGCGGGCGCTGGTCGATGTAGTAGAAATCGAGGTCCCCGAGGTATGGCAGTTCCACGATCCAGTAACCCGAGGCGCAGGAGTTCGTGAACAGGAAATCGTCTTCCTCGGGCAGCGTGTAGCCCATCTTGTGGATGTGGTTCGAGGGGCCGAACTTGCGCTGCTCGCGCGCCTTGACGCGCGCGGCGAGCCGGCTGCCGAACCAGCGTTCATCGAGGCGCGCGATCCAGTGCACGGCCTTCTTCTGCAATACCGAGGGCGCATACAGTTCCCAATACAGGAACGCGCTGAAACGCTCGCCATCGGCGCACATCAGCCGGTGCATCAACGTGGTGCCGCTGCGGGCATGCCCGATCACGAATACCGGCTGGCGCACATCGACGCGGCGCAGCGCCGGGAACAGGATCGGATCGAGCGCAAAGCAGATCGCGTTGAACAGCGCGATCAGCGGCACCTTGACCAGCAGCTTGAAATACAGCCCGAAACGCCGGCGCGGGCTGCCTTCGTGGGCCGCCAGCCAGATGAGCTTGCGCCACGTCGCGAAATCGAAATACATCGGCACACTCCAGGCCTCTTCGGCTCCCGGTCCGCACGGCCTTGCGCCGTTGCAGAGCCCGACGCCGCGCTTCGTCGCCCGCGCCCCCCGCGGGCAACGGCATCCTGCCCAAGGTAGCCGCCCCGGCGCCGGGATGAAATAGCAGGATCCGTCACGGCGCCATGTTGATTGCGTTCACCCGCGCAGGG
>JAKJFB010000253.1 GCA_022705125.1 Pseudomonadota bacterium | reverse complement strand
TCTGTCGTCGCCCGGTGAACTGTGTCGTTAGAGGTTTACATGTCCCGCGCATACCAAAGTTTTGAATACGGCATCAAAGACGCAGAAGAGCTGCTCGCACACTTCGACGCCATCAATGCCAATCCTCCGCCCGCAAACGCGGAAGTACTAAAACGAGCCGGCCTTGTCATGGCGTTAACCGCCTGGGAAACTTACGTTGAGGACCGGCTTCTCGAAGAAATGAACAAGAAACTTGGTGTGGTCGCCGGCAGTTATGTTGGCGATTTTGTATTGAAAAAATTGCACACCGATCTGAAGCAATTCCACAATCCTAGTTCGGATAAGACAAAGCGCATATTTCAAGAGTATCTTGGCCTTGATGTAACCGAAGGATGGTCATGGGCCAACTACCAGCCTGAAAAGGTCAGGACCACTTTGAACAGTTGGATCAGTAAGCGCGGAGATGCTGTGCACCGATCAAAGCCAATCAGCAACGGCTCGCCTGTCGCGCATCTAATCAAGCGAGACGAACTGGAGAAAGTTATTCGCTTCGTCAAAGAGCTCGTAAAAGCCACTGACGCCTATGTCGATAACAATCTCTAACACGGAACTCAAGCTCGGTCCCTTCGGGCGTGCACCCGCAGCGCTCCTCACCCCTCAACCACCCTCCCCAACGTCGCATCCCCCATGATCGTGGTGCGGTGGATCACGCGCTTCACGCCGGGCGCCGTGCCGGTGGCGCAGTGCATCGCGCGCCAGTTGTCCCACAGGACCATGTCGCCGGGTTGCCACTGGTGGAAGTCGGTGGTTTTCAAGATAGTTGGCACCGATTCCATTACGCGGCCTGAGCCAGTTCTGGCGTGGCCGTATTCACCGGGTTGAGCCACACGCTCGCTGGCAGTGACCAATCCCGAATCGCTCCGCTCCAGCGTCGCGGATGACGCGCCCGGGCGGCTTCGTACACGCCCACACGTCGCTCCATGATCGCCGGCGCCTCGTCCGTGTGACGCTGCTGCGGCGTCACGAAGTTCAGCCCGCTGTGCCGGTGTTCCGTGTTGTACCACGCAACGAAACGCCACACCCAGTTGCGCGCGTCCTCGATCGTCCCGAAGCCGTCCACCGGATAATCCGGTCGGTACTTGCACGTGCGGAACGCACTCTCCACGAACGCATTGTCATTCGATACCCGTGGGCGACTGTGCGAGGGTTGCACGCCCAGGAAGCGCAGCGTCTCCAGCAGTGTCGCCGACTTCATCGGTGACCCGTTGTCGGCGTGCAGCACCAAGGGGCGCTCCTGCCGCCCGATGGCCTCCGCCAGCGCCGTGCGCTTGAGTAGCGCCGCGGCGTGTTCACCGCATTCCTGTCCGTGCACTTCCCAGCCCACCACCTTGCGGCTGTACAGGTCGATCACCAGGTACAGGTAGAAATACAGCCCCCGGATTCCCGAAGGCAGATAACTCACGTCCCAGCACCAGACCTGGTTCGGTCCGCTCGCCTCGTGCGTCGGCGGCTCACGCCGCTGGGCTTCACGCGCGCGGCCTCGGTGGTGTTGCAAACCCGCCTCATGCAGCACGCGATAGAAGCTCGATTCCGACGCCAGGTAACATCCCTCATCCGCCAATCGCGGCACGATCTGCGACGGCGGCAGGCTCGCAAAACGCGGCTCGTTGCATACGGCGACGATCGCTTCGCGCTCGGCCTCGCTCAGCTTGTGTGCCGGTGCCGGGCGCTCGGCCAACGGGCGACCGTCCTCGCCTCCGGCCTTCCAGCGGCGATAGGTGCGCAGACCAATCCCCACGATCACGCAGGCCTCCTGCACCGGCGCACCCTGTAACCGCGCCGCATCGATATCCGCCAGCATCTGCTCGCGTTCGCCGCGCCCGGTCAGACGTCCTCGTCCTCCAGCGCCGGGAACGCCCGATACTTTTTTGCCAGTATCAGTAACGCTGCCGCCTCCGCCAACGCCTTCTCCTTGCGGCGCAACTCGCCCTCGAGCTGTTTGCTGCGCCGCCGCTCCGCCTTCAGACTGCGCGCATACTCCGCCGTCTGCTGCTCGCTGCGGGCGTTGGCCTGCTCACAGGCTGCGCGCCACGCGCGGACCTGCTCGACGAAAAGACCCTTGCCTCGACAATATTCCGCCAGCTCTGCCTCGCCCAGCGACGCCGTCTCCAGCACCACCGCGAACTTGCTCGCCGAATCCCATTCATCCGCCTGCTGGCGTCCACCCCCGGGCATCACCGCTCCCGACTTCCTGGCCCTCGTGCGCCAAGTGTACAGCGTCGTTTCCGTGATGCCCGTCTCACGGGCCAGCTCGGCCACCGAGCGGTTCTGCGGTGGCAACATCCGTCGCAACACCGACTCCTTCAGCTCATCCGAATACCTCGACATCTCTCAGCACCGTACGCCTCCCGCCTCATGAACTGACAAGGGGAAAACGGTGCCAACTATTCTGACGCGGGGGGAAGTAGTGGAACTCGGGCTTGCGCGTGTGCGCGACCAGGCGTTCCAGCAGTTCCACCGCCTCGTCGTTGCAGAGGCCTGCGCGCTGCGGCGCGACGACGCGCTCCAGGAACTGCTCGACGATGCCGAGCACCTTGCGTCCGCTCACCGGGTGCGTGTGCACGGCGGGATAGGCGACTTCCGGGAAGTCCGGGAAGCGGATGTCGGCGGGTTTCTTCGGGCTGAACGGCCCGGGCTCGTAACCATCCAGGTTCACGTAGCGCATGTGGCGGCGCTGCATGCTGAAGGCGTAGGTGACCTCGATCTTTTGCAGCAGCGCCTGCGTCTCGGCGTCGAGCGCGTCCCAGGCCTTCGCGAGATCGCCGAAGCCGGTCATGCCGTCCTCGCTCGCGCACACCACCGCGCGCAGCAGCGCGCCGCGGTTGGGCTTGCCCGTGTAGTGCAGGTCGATGTGCCAGTCGAGCCGGCCCACGATCTCCTGCCCGTGGTAGAAGGCCACGTTGTACTTGTCCTTCTCCGGGTCGTTGGCGAGCGTGAACAGCTCGGGGTATTCCGCGGAGGTCGTCGTCTTCAGCGGGTGGATTTCCAGCGGGCCGAAGTGGCGGCTGAACGCGATCTGCTTCTCGGGCGTGATGTCCTGGCCGCGGAACAGCAGGATTGAGTGCTCGTCCCACAGGCGCACCAGCGCGTCGCGGGTGGCGGGGTCGAGCTCGCGGTTGATGTCGAAGCCGGAGACTTCGACGCCGACATTGGCGAGCGGCTTGACGTGCAGTGTCATGGCTTGTTGCTCCCCGGGTTCATTCCAGCACGCGCGGATCGCGGCGGATCTCGCGCCGCGCCATCGCTTCCCACAGGAAGGGGAAGCCGTTGCGGTCGGCGAGCTGGCCCGTGCCGGCGGCAACGGGCGCGGGCAGCGGCGAGCCGCCGCCGAGCTGCTCCACGCGCCACGCGAGGCGGCAGCGCCATTCCAGCGTGATCGCGCGCAGGTGTGCCTGGCGGATGTCGCGCGCCACCAGGAACACGCCGTGGTTCGCGAGCAGCGCCCACTTGTGCTCGCCGAGCGCCTCGACCGCCGCGCGCCCCGCGGACTCGTCGTTCACGGTGCCGAGGTACTCGTCGTAGATCGCGGGGTCGGTGTCGACCAGCGCCGAGGTCTGGTCGTAGATCGGCGGCACGCGCTTGCACGCGGCCCACACCGAGCCCCACTCGGAGTGGTTGTGGATCACCACGCGCACGTCGTGGCGCAGCGCGTGCATGTCGCGGTGCACATTGATCGCCGGGGTCACGTTCCAGCGCCCGTCCAGCACCTTGCCGTTGGCGTCGATCGTGAGGATGTCCGAGGCGCAGACCTCGTCCCACGCGAGCTCCCAGGGGTTGACCAGCATCGTGCCGTCGTCCTGGCGGTAGGTGACGTGGCCGGCGATATGGTCGTTGTAGCCTTCCTGGAACAGCACGCGGCACAGCAGCGCCACCTGCTGCTTCGTGCTGAGTTCCTGCAGGATCGGGAAGCGGCCGGGGTGCGGGATCAGCGGCGCGAGCTTTTCCCAGTTCAGCGTGGGATCGTTCGGATTGGCGGACATCGTGGTTCTCCTTGGCGGTGGTGTGTCAGGGCTGCGCGCGGTCCGGGCGCAGGTAGTTCATCAGCAGGCGTAGCAGGTCGGCGCGAAACAGCGGCGAGGCGAGCCACTCGGGCGCGGTGTCGACGGCGCGCGCGCTCATGTCGATGATGGTGCCCGCGACCAGGAACGCCGCGATATCGATCGACGCGACGTCGATGTCCGCGCCGTGCTCCTGCAGCAGCGCGCGCATCCAGTCTTCCCAGCTCTTGACCTCGACGTAGCGCGCCACGCTGGCGCGCACCAGCTCGTGGAAGTCGATCACGCGGTGGTAGCGGCGGTAGATGTCGCCGTGCAGGGTGAGCAGGCGCAGGTGCCGCTCGCAGGTGACGTCGATCAGTTCCCGCAGCGTCGCCTCGAGCGACTCGCGGCGCAGCTGGTCGATGTGCCGCGTCTCGTCGGCGATGCGCTCGGCCTCGCCGGGGGCGTGCTCGAGCAGCACGTCGAGCAGCAGCGCCTCCTTGTTCGGGTAGTACTGGTAGAACGAGCCGATCGTGACGCCGGCAACCTCGGCGATGCGCGTGACGCTGAGCTGCTCCGGTGCGCCTTCGCGCAGGATGCGCAGGCAGGCCTCGCGCAGCGAGGCCACCAGCAGCCGCGAGCGGCGTTGCTGCGGCTGGCGGCGGGTGGCGCTGATGATGTTGTCGTTATCGGGCATGCGCGCACCATAAGGCGGCGCCGGGGGTGGCTGCAACTCGCGTTAGGTTGTTCGGCGAGAGGGCGTAAGTGTCGGATTTAAGTCGAGAAAATCCAGGAA
>JAKJFB010000252.1:3270-4819 GCA_022705125.1 Pseudomonadota bacterium | reverse complement strand
GCCTCGGCGCCGATCCCACGCGTTTCCTGTCGACGATACAGATCGGCATCACATCGATCGGCGTGCTGAACGGCATCGTCGGCGAAGCGGCGCTGGCCCTGCCACTGGCCCGGGAGATGGAGGAGCTGGGTGCGCGCGCGCCCTACAGCCTTTACGCGGCCACGGGGCTGGTGGTGCTGCTCATCACCTACGTCACCATCGTCGTTGGCGAACTGGTGCCCAAGCGCATCGCGCAGACGCACCCGGAGGCGATCGCGCGGCTGGTGGCGCGGCCGCTCGACTGGCTGGCCATTGCCACCAGGCCGTTCGTGCGCCTGCTGTCGCTGTCGACGCACGCGCTGTTGCGCGTGCTGCGCGTCCCCGAGAACGGGGGGGCGACGGTGACCGAGGAGGAAATCCACGCCGTGCTCGCCGAAGGCACCAGCGCGGGCGTGATCGAGTTGCAGGAGCACGCCATGGTGCGCAACCTGTTCCGCCTCGACGACCGGCGGATCGGTTCGCTGATGGTGCCGCGTTCGGAAGTCGTGTGCCTCGATCTCGACCTGGCGCCGGAAGAAAACCTGCGGCGCATAGGCGAATCGGCTTTCGCACGTTTCCCGCTGGTACGCGGCGGGCTCGATAATGTGCTCGGCGTGGTGAGCGCGCGCGGCTGGCTGTTGCACCAGCTGCGCGGCGCGACCCCGGAGACCGAGAGCCTGGCGCTCGAACCGCAGCTCTACGTCCCCGAAAGCGTCACCGGCATGGAGCTGCTGGACAAGTTCCGTGCCGGCGCCGCGCACCTGGCCTGTGTGATCGACGAGTACGGCGAGGTGCAGGGCATCGTCACGCTGCATGACCTGGTCGAGGCGATCACCGGCGAGTTGCATCCGCACGATGCCGGTACTTCCTGGGCCGTGCAGCGCGGCGACGGCTCCTGGCTGCTCGACGGCTACATCCCGGTGCCCGAGCTCAAGGACCGTCTCGGGCTGCGCGCCGTACCCGACGAGGCGCGCGGGCGCTACCACACGCTGAGCGGGATGATCATGCTGCTGCTCGGGCGGCTGCCGGAAGTCGCCGACGGCGTGGACTGGGAAGGCTGGCGCTTCGAGATCGTCGACATGGACGGCAAGGCCATTGACAAGGTGCTGGCCACACGCATGCCTGCGGGCGGGGACACCCGCGCTCAGGCCCCGGCATAGCGCAAGGCCAGCCCCAGCAAGGCACACACGGCAATCACTTCCATCACGCCGCGCCCGAAGCGGAACAGCGCGCTGGCCGCGGCCAGCGCGATCAGTGCGGCAGCCCAGTCGAAGGCGCCGCCGAAGCCCTGCGGCCACAGCACGTGGTAACCGAAGAACAGCGCGAGGTTGAGCACCACGCCGACCACGGCCGCGGTGATCGCGGTGAGCGGTGCGGTGAACTTCAGGTCGTTGTGCGTAGCCTCCACCAGCGGCCCGCCGGCGAGGATGAACAGGAACGACGGCAGGAAAGTGAACCACGTGACCAGGCAGGCGGCCAGCGCGCCGGCAAGGAACTGTGCCTGCGGGCCGAACAGCGCCGCGCCGAAGTA
>JAKJFB010000252.1:0-3260 GCA_022705125.1 Pseudomonadota bacterium | reverse complement strand
AGGATGAACAGGAAGGAGGGCAGGAAGGTGAAGAAGGCGGCCACGCAGCCGCCCATGACGCCGGCCAGCGCCAGCGCGTCCGGCCCGAGCACCTGCTTGGTCCAGCCGCCGACGAAGCCGACGAAGGCCACCACCATGATCAGCGGTCCCGGCGTGGTCTCGCCGAGCGCGAGGCCGTCGATCATCTGCGCCGGCGTGAGCCAGCCGTAATGCTGCACCGCGCCCTGGTACACGTAGGGCAGCACCGCGTAGGCGCCGCCGAAGGTGAGCAGCGCCGCCTTGGTGAAGAACCAGCCCATCTGCGTCAGCGTGTGCTCCCACCCGAACGCGGCGCACAGGGCGGCCATCGGCAGGAGCCACAGTAGCGCCCCGACGAGCGCCACGCGCAGCAGCCCCGACCAGCGAAAGCGCACGTGCGCCGCGGGTGGCGTGTCGTCGTCGAGCAGCGCCGGACCGAAAGAGGCCGTCGGGGTACCGTGCCCGCCACCGGCGCGGAAATACCGCGGCGCGAACCGCCCGCCCACCACGCCCACCAGCGCCGCGCCCGCCACGATGAGCGGGAACGGCAGCCCGAGGGCGAAGATCGCCACGAAGGCCGCCGCCGCGATCCCCCACAGCACGCGGTTCTTCAGGGCTCGCGTGCCGATGCGGTGCGCGGCGTGCAGCACGATCGCGGTCACCGCGGGCTTGATGCCGTAGAACAATCCGGCGACCAGCGCGACGTGGCCGAAGGCGATGTAGACCCAGGACAGCGCGATCAGGATGAACAGCGAGGGCAACACGAACAGCGTCCCGGCGAGAATGCCGCCCGGGGTCCGGTGCATCAGCCAGCCGAGATAGGTGGCCAGCTGCTGCGCCTCGGGGCCGGGGAGCAGCATGCAGTAGTTGAGCGCGTGCAGGAATCGGCGCTCCGAGATCCAGCGCCGGCGCTCCACCAGCTCCTGGTGCATGATCGCGATCTGCCCGGCGGGTCCGCCGAAGCCGATAAAGCCGAGTTTCAGCCAGAAACGGAGCGCCTCGCACAGGCGGACGGGGGATGGTGGCGCGATCGCAGCCTCGTCGCGACGCGCGGCAGCAGGATCCGTCATGGGGCGAAAATTCCTCGGGGCTTGTAGGTGTGCGCATCCGGCTGTGCCACGCGAGCGTGCCGCACGGGTGATTGTGCAACATCACGGCCGCAATCGGATGACAACGCAGCTCACCGCACCGGGACCCGGCTGGACGGCGCTACTGCGCGGTCATGTGCGTAGCGCTCGCTGCGGGCAACCGCGCCAGGCTTCGCGCCGGCCGGTAATCATCGCGCGGATCAGGGGCGCGGCTGTCAGTCGCTGCATCAGCAGCACGGCCGCCACGTGGATGGTCACCGCGATCATCACGGCATCGGCGGTGAGTTCGTGCAGGCGCTGCAACCACTCCTCGCCCCAGAACGCGTCGAACTCCTGCATCCAACCGCTGACGGCCGTGAGCAGCAGCATGAACCACAGGACCAGCACCATCAGCGCACCCAGCGGGTTGTGGCCGGGCCAGGCCTCATGGTCAGGCGGGAAGCGACCTAGGTAGCGTCGGAGTCTCGCCGGTGTTGGGAAGAAGTCGCAAAAGCGCGCATGCCGGCTGCCCACGCAACCCCAGGCGATGCGCAGCACAGCGAGCGCGGCGAGCGCGTACCCGGCCCATTCGTGCGCACCCTCGCCGCCTTCGAGCCGCCTTCGAGCCGCCTTCGAGCCGCCTTCGAGCCGCCTTCGAGCCGCCAGTAGTCGAGCAGGAACCGTGCGCGACGTTCCATGTGGTATTGACATCGTCACACCCAGTATATACAAATACGAATCGTTCTTATTAAGCTTACAATTCTCGAAATGCCTCGTGTGTGCCCCCGTTCCACCGTCTCACGCCCGCCGCAGGGCCCTGTGCCCGGCTGCGGCGTCGCATTGTCGCGGGTCGTCCGGCCCCGCGGCCCAAGAAGCGCGCGATGAATCCGACCCAGCTCCGGTGGTCGCTGTCACTGGTGGCTGCCGCCGTCCTGCACGGGGTCGCGTTCGTGTGGATCAGGACGAGCCCAACGCCCGCCGAGCCGATCGCACTGGGCAGCGACGTCATCGAGCTCAATTTCGAAGTGGTCGCCGCGGTCGCGGAGCCGACCGTGCCGGCGCACGCCGCGCCGACGCCCCCCGAACCGTCACCGGCACCCGAACCACCTCCAAAGCCCAAGCCCAGTCCAAAACCGGCGCCGGCGCCGGAACCCGCACCGCAACCCACGCCGCAGCCGGCCGAGCCAGAGCCGGTGACAACAACGGTGAGCGAGCCCGCGCCGGTCGAGCCCGCACCGGCAAGCGTTCCTGCCAGCGCGGCACCGGTGGCCGCCGTCTCCACTGCCAAAACCCGCTTCACCGGCAAGCCTGCGCGCAACGTGCGCAGCTACTTCGGCCAGATCAGCGCCTGGATAGATGCCAACAAGGACTACCCGACCGAGGTCAAGAAGAAAAGACAGCAGGGCACGGTGGTGGTGAGGTTCACCATCGGGCGCGATGGGCAACTGCTCGCCAGCACGATCAAGCAGAGCTCCGGCCACGTGTTGCTGGACCAGGCCGCTCTCGAAACCCTGGCGCGCGCCGCGCCCTTTCCCCCCATTCCCGAATTCGTCGGCCGCGAGACTCTCAGCATCGCCGTGCCGATCGATTACACGCTGATCACCGACTAGCAACCACCACCGCAAGGAGACAACCGTGAAGCACCCATCGACCGGCATCAAGGCACCGAAGAGCCTGCGCCTCCCGCAGCCGCGCGGCGCCGTGGTAGCTCGCAGCGCGCTGACACTGGCCGTGGCACTGGCCGGCAGCACCGGCGCCCTGGCGCAGCAGGCCGACGAGGAGGAGGTGACGCTGGAGACCATCAAGGTCAAGGACCGCACCATCGACACCAACCCCTACGCCCAGGAAGGCGCGCCGTACAAGGCCCGTGTCTCGGGCGATGCGCGCAACACGCGTCCGCTGGCCGAAACGCCGCGCAACATCTCGGTGCTGACCAGGACGCAGATCGAGGACTCGGGCTTCACGGACCTGCGCCAGATCCTCGACGCGCAGCCCGGCATCACGCTCGGCACCGGCGAGAACGGCAACGCGTTCGGCGACCGCTACATCATCCGCGGGCAGGAAGCGCGCAGCGACGTGTTCGTCGACAGCCTGCGCGATCCCGGCATGAGCACGCGCGAGAGCTTTGCGATCGAGCAGATCGAGATCACCAAGGGACCGAACTCGAGCTTCGCC
>JAKJFB010000251.1 GCA_022705125.1 Pseudomonadota bacterium | reverse complement strand
CGAGCGGCTCTTCCTGCGCTTGCGGTATCGAGGCGAGGAATGCCGCGATCGTGGCTTCGTTTTCCTGCGGCAGCACCGAGCAGGTGCTGTAGAGCAGGGTGCCGCCCGGCTTCAGGCACGGCCACAGGCCGCGCAGTATCGCCAGCTGCAGTGTCGCAGCATCCTTTATCTGTGCCGCGCTGCGCAGGATGCGGATGTCGGGGTGGCGGCGGATCACTCCGGTGCCGGAGCAGGGTGCATCCACGAGGATGCGGTCGAAGGGTCGGCCGTCCCACCACGCACCCGGGTCGGCGGCATCGCCGCAGGCAAGCGTGGCCTCGAACTGCAGCCGCTGCAGGTTCTGCTGCACGCGCGCGAGGCGCGGCGCGCTGCTGTCGAGCGCGACCAGCGCAAGGCCGGGGTGGCGCTCCAGCAGGTGGCAGGCTTTCCCGCCGGGTGCGGCGCAGGCATCGAGGACGCGCTCGCCGTCGGCGCAGCAAAGCAGTGGTGCGGCGAGTTGCGCGCCCTCGTCCTGCACGCTGACCAGGCCCTCGGCGAAACCGGAGAGCTGGGCTACATCGAGCGGCTCGGCCAGCACGACGCCGTCGGCGGCCAAAGCGCAGGCGCGCGCCTCGATGCCGGCCTGGCGTGCCGCGGCGAGCCAGGCCTCGCGCGTGGTGCGGGCGGCGTTCACGCGCAGCGTCATCGGAGGCGCGGCGTTGTTGGCCGCGAGGATGTCTGTGAGCCGCTCCGGCCAGGCGCGTTCGAGCGCCTGCAGCAGCCACGGCGGATGCGCCGAGCGCTGCGCCGGGGTGAGCGCGGCGTCCAGCAGATCGACGCGCGCCAGGTAGGCGCGCAGCACCGCGTTCACCAGGCCACGCGCCCAGGGTTTGCCGAGCGGCTTGCTGGCCGCCACCGTTTCGCTGACCGCGGCATGGTCGGGCACCCGCATGTGGCGCAGTTGGTACAGCCCTACCAGCAACAGCGCGCGCACGTCGGTTTCGCGCGACTTCAGCGGCCGCTCCATCAGCCGTGCGAGCAGCGCGTCGAGTTCGAAGTAGCGCCGGCACACGCCGAAGGCGATCTCGCGCGCCAGTGCGCGGTCGCGGCCCTCGAGCGAGCCGCACGAGCGGTCGAGGGCTTCGTCCAGCGTAATGCCGTTGCCGATAACCGCGGCGATGGCGCGTGCGGCGCGGGTGCGGGGCATGGTCAGGGGGCCGCACCGAGCACGGTGCCCGGGCGGAACAGTACGCCACGGCCGTTCAGCAACGCCTGCGCGTCCATCACCTTGCCGCCGGCGAATTGCAGCCGCGTCAGCAGCAGCGCGGCGCCGCCGCAGGCCACGAGAATACCGTGGCGGTCGCTGCGCAGGATGCAGCCCGGCGCAGCGGTGGTGGCGCTGTCGGTGGCCTCGGCCAGCCACACCCGCAGGATCTGACCGTCCACCGAGGTCTGGCACACGTTGGCCGGATTGAAGGCGCGCACGCGCCGCGCGATCGCGACGGCGTCGAGTTGCCAGTCGATCTCGGCTTCTTCGCGGCGCAACTTGCTCGCATAAGTCGCCAGCGCGTCTTCCTGCGCGACGGGCTCGAGGCGGCCGTCTTGCAGCAAGGCGAGCGTCTCGAGCAGCGCCTCGGCGCCCAGCGCGCCGAGGCGCTCGCGCAGCGTCGCGCCGGTATCGGTCGCTGTGACCGGGCACTCGCGTACCAGCAGCATGGCGCCGGTATCCAGGCCCGCGTCCATCTGCATGATCGTGACGCCGCTGCTGGCGTCGCCGGCCTCGATGGCGCGCTCGATCGGGGCCGCGCCGCGCCAGCGCGGCAGCACCGAGGCGTGCACGTTGATGCAGCCGTGGCGCGGAATCGCGAGCACGGCGGGCGGCAGGATCAGCCCGTAGGCTGCGACGATCATCACGTCGGGCGCAAGTGTCGCCAGATCCCGCTGCGCGGCGGCGTCCTTCAGCGACAGCGGCTGGAATACGGGGATGCCGCGCGTGAGTGCGCATTCCTTCACAGGGGAGGGTTGCAGGCGACGGCCCCGACCGGCCGGGCGGTCGGGCTGTGTGTATGCCGCGCCGACCTCGCAGCCCGGGGCATCCAGCAGAGCTCGCAGGATGACTTGCGCGAACTCCGGGGTGCCGGCGAAGACGATGCGCAGCGGGCTGGCCGACACGAGGGCTTCCGTGGAATCAGGCCGGCTGGCGGTGCAGCTTTTCGAGCTTGCCGCGGATGCGCTGGCGTTTGAGATTCGAGAGGTAGTCGACGAACAGCTTGCCGTTGAGGTGGTCGCACTCGTGCTGGATGCACACCGCGAGCAGGCCGTCGGGATGCAGTTCGAAAGGATTGCCGTCACGGTCGAGCGCGTTCACGACGATGTTCTCCGGCCGCATCACGAGTTCGTGGAAGCCGGGCACGGACAGGCAGCCCTCGCTGTACTCGCGGGTGCCGCCCTCGAGCACGCGGACTTCCGGGTTGATGAAGACCAGCGGCTGATTGCCGTCCTCGGAGATGTCCATCACGACCACGCGCCTGTGCACGTTGACCTGCGTAGCCGCGAGCCCTATGCCGGGTGCGGCGTACATGGTCTCGAACATGTCGTCGATCAATTGCTGCACCGACGCATCTACTTCATCGACAGGCTTGGCGATGGTGCGCAGCCGGGCGTCGGGGAATTCGAGGATGTCGAGGATGGCCATGAGTGTGAACGGGTTCCCGTGTCGTGCGAAGCGTGCGCGTGTTTGCACCGCGACGCTCCGCATGCCGTTGTGTTTACTCCTATAGTCTACCCGAATGATGCCGCGGCGAGCGTGACGCCGCAGGGCGGGCTATACGCAATTTGCCCGGCTTTGACTACACTTTCGCCAAGCCGCATCCCGTTGGAGGGGCAGGCCATGTTCGCAAGGACAAGGACAATTAAATGAAGAAGCTTTTGCTTGGATTGGTGGCCGGCAGTCTGCTCGCGACCCAGCTCCTGGCGGCGGATGCTGGCATGCTGCGCCCCGATCACCCGGACGACTACGTCGTGCAACGTGGCGATACACTTTGGGACATCTCGGGCCGATTCCTGAACGAGCCCTGGAAGTGGCCCGAAATCTGGCAGGTGAACCCGCAGATTGCCAACCCGCATTTGATTTTTCCGGGCGACCGCCTGACCCTGGTCTACATCGACGGTGAGCCTCGCATCGTGCTGAACCGCGCTGGTGGTGGCATCGTGAAGCTGAGTCCGGAAGTCCGCTCCACGGCGCTGGAGGACGCGATTCCCGCGATTCCGCTGGAGGACATCAACGCCTTCCTGACCCGCAGCCGGATCGTCGGCAGCGGCGAGCTGGAGGCCGCGCCCTACGTGATCGCGGGCGCCAGCGGTCGCGTGATCACCGGCGCCGGCGACCAGCTTCACGCGCGCGGCAGCTTCGCGCCCGATGAGAAGAGCTTCGGCGTGTTCCGTTCCGGGCAGGTGTTCGTCGATCCGGACACCGGCGAGATCCTCGGCAAGGAAGCGATCGAGATCGGCGGCGTACGCCTGATCGCCGAGGACGACGGATTGGGCACGCTGTCCGTCGAGCGCAGCAACAAGGAAATCCGTATCCAGGATCGGCTGCTGCCGGTGATGGAGCAGAAGATCACGGCAACCTTCTACCCCAGCGCACCGCAAGGCGATGTCTCGGGCGTCATCCTCGCAGTCGAGGGCGGGGTCGCCAACGTGGGCAGGCTGGATGTCGTGGTGCTGAACCGCGGTGCGCGCGAGGGCCTGGCGGAAGGCAACGTGCTCGCGATCAAGAAGGCCGGCGAAGTCGTGCGCGACCCGGTGACCAGCGAGCTGGTCAGGCTGCCCGCGACACCGGCGGGCGCGTTGATGGTATTCCGTGTCTTCGAGAAGATGAGCTATGGGCTGGTGCTGAACGCCCAACACCCGATCAGGGTGCTGGACACGATCACGAACCCGTGATCGGCGGGGCGGCATCGCCGCCCCCGTCCGCTACGCCGGCAGGACGCCGACGCCATTTCGACAGGGAGGTCGAGCCATGCACGAAGATGAGATCCGCTGCTGCCTTTCATTGCTGGACCTGCCGGGTGCAGGTGCCGGCACGGTCCTGCGCCTGATCGATGCCGCCGGCTCGGCCACCGCCGCGCTGAGTCTGCCGCCCGCGCGACTGCAGGCGCTCGGGTTGCGCGCCGACACGGTGTCCGCTCTGCGCAGGCTCGACGGCCGCCCCGGCCCCCGCAGTGCCGCCCCCTGCGAGTGGCTGCTGAGGCGCAATATCGAGGTGTTGAGCGCGGCAAGCACCGGCTACCCGCCGCTGCTGCGCCGTATCGCCTGCCCGCCGCCGGTGCTTTTCGTAGAGGGCGCGGTGCCGGCGCTGGCGAGCCCGCAGGTCGCGGTGGTCGGCAGTCGCAACCCTACTGCCAGCGGGCGCGAACTCGCCTTCCAGTTCGCTGCGGGTCTTTCGAAGTATGCACTCACTGTCACCAGCGGACTCGCTTTGGGAATCGATTCGGCTGCTCACTCGGGCTCACTCGAGGCGCGCGGCACGACCGTCGCGGTGATGGGAACCGGTCCGGACCAGGTCTACCCCGCGCGCAACCGCCGGCTGGCCGCCAGCATCGTGGAGCAGGGCGGGGCGCTCGTCACCGAGTTCGCGCCGGGCACCAAGCCGGAGTCGCACAACTTTCCGCGCCGCAACCGCATCATCAGCGGGCTCGGCCTGGGCGTGCTGGTGGTGGAGGCGGCCCTGGAAAGCGGCTCCCTGATCACCGCCCGTTTGGCGTCGGAACAGGGCAGGGACGTGTTCGCCCTGCCGGGCTCCATCCATTCCGCCCTGTCCAAGGGCTGTCATCGCCTGATCAAGCAGGGCGCCAAGCTGGTGG
>JAKJFB010000250.1 GCA_022705125.1 Pseudomonadota bacterium | reverse complement strand
CGCGGTGATACTTGTGTCCGTGCTGACAGGGCTGTGGTGGCTGCAGCACGAGCCGGCGCGCGTCGTGGAGATCGTGCTCTCGGTGCTGGTGGTGAGCTGCCCCTGCGCCCTGTCGCTCGCGACACCGGCCGCGATGACGGCAGCCACAGCGGCGTTGCGCGCGCGCGGCTTCCTGGTCACCCGCGGCCATGCGCTGGACGGGCTGGCCGCAGCCGATACCGTGGTATTCGACAAGACCGGGACCCTCACGACCGGCGAGGTGAAACTGGCCGAGGTGCGCACAACCGGCGAGCGCGACGCGGCGAGCTGCCTGCGCATCGCCGCGAGCCTCGAGGCACTGTCCGAGCACCCGATCGCCGCCGCCTTCGCGGAGCAGGCGCGCGACCCGGTGGAGGCCTTTCGCGCCCATCCCGGCGGCGGGCTGGAAGGCGTGATCGACGGCCGATGCTACCGGCTGGGACGTCCGGGCTTCGCGCTGGCAGGCGATGCGCCCGCCCCGCCAGAGGTCGGCAAATGGATCCTGCTGGCCTGCGACGGGCAGGCCCTGGCCTGGTTCCGGCTCACCGACACCCTGCGCGCCGACGCCACCGGGGCGATCGCGGCGCTGCGCCGGGCCGGCCTCGGCGTGGCACTGCTCAGCGGCGACGCGGCGGGCGAGGTGCAACGCGTCGCCACGCAGCTCGGCGTCGATGAATGGCGCGCCGGCTGCGTTCCCGAGCAGAAGCTCGCTGCCGTGCGTGAGCTGCAGGCGAGCGGGCGGCGCGTGGTGATGGTCGGCGACGGCATCAACGACGTCGCGGTGCTCGCCGGTGCCGCAGTCTCGATCGCGATGGCCAACGCCGCCGACGTCACCCGTGCCAACGCCGACTGCATGCTGCTCGCGGGCGATCTGCGGCGCATCCCGGACGCGATCCTGATGGCGCGACGCGCCCGTCACGTCATCCGCCAGAACATTGCCTGGGCCATCGTGTACAACTTCGCCGCGGTGCCGTTCGCCGCCGCGGGCCTGGTGCCGCCGTGGCTGGCGGCCATCGGCATGTCGGCGAGCTCGCTGGTGGTGATTGCCAACGCGCTGCGCCTGCGCAACGATGCGCCTGCCAGCACTTCGCGCAGGCCCGCGGGCGCCAATGGATAGCATCTACGTACTGATACCGGTCACGACCATCCTGCTCGGGCTGGCCGTCGCCGCCTACCTGTGGTCGGTGAACAGCGGACAGTTCGACGATCTCGACAAGGCCTCGCAGAGCATCCTGTTCGACGATACCGACACCGTGGCGCCAAACGACGAAGCGCCCGCGACGCCGCCGCCCGCCGCGGACGGAGAACGTCCTTGACACCGGATCCCGGGATACTTTCCGCGCTGATCGTGCTGGGCGGACTGCTGGGCTCCGCGCATTGCATCGGCATGTGCGGCGGCATCAGCGGCGCGCTGGCCTTCGCGCTCGGCCCGGACCTGCGCCCCGCGCGGCGCTACATGCTGCTCACCGGCTACAGCCTCGGGCGCATCATGAGCTACGCCGTCATGGGGGCGCTCTTCGCGGGTGCGGCCGGCGGGCTCGCGGGCGACGGGGGGATGCGCGTGCTGCGCATCGTCGCCGGCGTGCTGCTGGTGCTGATGGGCTGCTATCTGGCGGGCTGGCTGAACGCGCTGGCGCTGCTGGAACGCGCGGGTCACGGTGCGTGGCGGCACGTGCAGGGCATGGCCGCACGGCTGATGCCGGTCGACCGGCTGCACAAGGCGCTGTTGGCAGGCATGGCCTGGGGCTGGCTGCCCTGCGGCCTGGTGTACAGCACGCTGACCTGGGCGGGAACCTCTGGGAGCGCGGCGCGGGGTGCGCTGCTGATGCTGGCCTTCGGCCTGGGAACCTTGCCGGCAGTCGTCGCGAGCGGCGCCCTGGCGAATGAACTCAGGGCGCTGCTGCAACGCCGCGGATTACGGGTAATCGCGGGACTGCTGGTGATCGCTTTCGGGGTGTGGACCCTGGCCATCGCGTTGCCGCACGGCCAGGATCCTCACGCCCAGCACCATCACCACTGAGCGGATGGATCAGAAGCGGTAACCAAGGCCCAGCGTGTAGACCCAGGGATCCACGTCGACGTCCACCTTTGCCGCGCCGAGCGCGGTGTCCACCTCGGCATCGGTGCTGATGTCGATGTAGTAGGCACCGGCATGCAAGGACCAGCAGTCGTTGAGCATGTAGTCCATGCCGACGCGACCAGCGAGACCCCACGAGTCATCGAGACTCAGATTGTCGGCACCGAGCGCATTCTGCGCTTCACGGCTGACATCCTCGTCGAAGAATACGGTGTAGTTGACACCGAGGCCGATGAAGGGCTGAAACTTCGAACTGGCCGGCATCGGGTACCACAGCGCGCTCAGCGTCGGGGGCAGGTGCTTGATCTCGCCCAGGTCGACATCATTCAGGCCGTACCTGCTCAGGCCACCGGTGCTGACGGTGTGCTCGAACGGGGTTGCCGCGAGCAGTTCGACCCCGACATGGCTCGAAGCCATGTAGGTCACGTTCAGCAGCAACTGCGTGTCTGCGTCCACGTCCACCTGCGTGCCGCCGAGGCGGCTGCCCTCGACGCTGAGGTTGCTGCTGTCGTCATTCGGATCAACGTTCACGAGACCGCCGCGCACGATCCAGTCGCCCGCCTCGTACGCGCTCGCGGCTCCCGATACCAGCATCGCCGCTGCGAGCAGGCTGATTTTCGTTACTTTCTTCATGGTTGCACTCCTGTTTACTCCAACACTCAAAAACCACGGCGCAATTGTAGTCGCCTCCGACAATACGGATTTGACCTTCGTCAAGATTCACGAAACGCCGTCAGATCACGGCAATATTCCCGCCCGCGCAATGCGTTGACGTGCATCAACGCGCCCCGGGAATCGCCGAGTAAACTGCTCGGCAATGGCAGGCCCCGCCCGAGGCGCGACACGCACGGATTACGGAAGACGGAACATGGACATCCAACTCGCCAGGCACGGATTCGACGACCGCATACGCTGGGATCCCGCCCTGATCCGCAAGTACGACGTGCCCGGTCCGCGCTACACGTCCTACCCGACCGCGTTGCAGTTCACCGACGGTTTCGGCGCGCGCGAATACGAGCAGTACCTGCTCGAGCGTCCCCCGGTCATCGGCCCGCTGTCGCTGTACGTGCATATCCCGTACTGCCGCAACATCTGCTACTACTGCGCCTGCAACAAGATCGTCACCCGCGATGCAGCCGTTGCCGAGCGCTACATCGTCGCGGTGGAGAAGGAGATTGCGCTGCTCTCGCGCCATTTCGACCGGCGCCGCCGCGTGACCCAGCTGCACTGGGGCGGCGGCACGCCAACCTTCCTCAGCCCGGCCGAGCTCACCCGGCTGATGCACGGGCTGGCGAAGCATTTCTCGCTGATCGACGCGCCCGAGCGCGAGTACTCGATCGAGATCGACCCGCGCTCCGTGGACACGGGCACGATCGCATTGCTCAAGGGCCTCGGCTTCAACCGCGTCAGCATGGGCATCCAGGACTTCGACCCGGCCGTGCAGCGCGCCGTCAACCGCATCCAGCCCTTCGACATGGTCGAGAACCTGGTCGACGCGGTGCGCGAGCACCGTTTCAAGTCGCTGAGCTTCGACCTGATCTACGGCCTGCCGCTGCAGAGCCCGGCCTCGATGGAGCAGACACTGGCGAAAGTGCTGGCGCTCGATCCGGACCGAGTGTCCTGCTACAGCTATGCGCACCTGCCCGAAATCTTCAGCAGCCAGCGCAGCATCGATCGCATGGCGTTGCCGAGCGCCGACGAGAAGCTCGAGGTGCTGCACACCATCATCGACACGCTGACCGACGCCGGCTACCTCTACGTGGGGATGGATCACTTCGTCAAGCCGCAGGACGAGCTCGCGCAGGCCCTGCACAACGGCACGCTGCAACGAAACTTCCAGGGCTACTCGACGCAGCTCGCGCCCGAGCTGCTCGGCATCGGCGTGTCCTCGATCAGCAGTAGCGCCGACCTGTATTGCCAGAACGTGAAGACCGTAGACGAATACTATGCCCTGCTCGAGCAGGACAAGCTGCCGGTGCAGCGCGGGCTGCGGCTCACCCCCGAGGACCAGCTGCGCCGCGACGTGATCATGCAGCTGATCTGCCGCATGGGTATCGACACCGGGGAGACCGGAGAACGGCACGGCATCGACTTCGGCAGCCACTTCGCGCGCGAGATGCGTAGCCTGGACGCCATGGAGCACGAGGGCCTGCTGGAGAGCGAGGGCGGACAGATCAGGGTGACCGCGGCGGGCCGTCCGCTGGTGCGCAACATCTGCATGGTCTTCGACGCCTACCTGGACCCCTCGCGCCAGCGCTTTTCGCGCACGATCTGAGCCTGCCTTCCGCGGCGGATGGGTCGCCCGGGCAGCGGACACGGCTGCCTGTTCATACGCATGCCCTCTACTTTATACTCGGCCGATACTGCGGAATCGGCACCAGGGGGCTGCGCCGTGACGGAACTGCTGAAATCCCATGACGTCAATGCAACCGGGCATCGGTGCCCCCACGACTACCAGATAAACTGCGGCAACTGCCGGCTCAACAGCATCTGCCTGCCGATCGCGCTAGACCTGCACGAGGTCGAGCAGCTCGAGGAGATCATCCAGCGCAGCCGGCCGCTGCAGAAGGGCGAGCACCTGTACCGCCAGGACCAGCCATTCGGCTCCGTGTTCGCGGTGCGCTCGGGCAGCGTGAAGGCCTACGCCATCACCGACAACGGCCAGGAGCAGGTCACCGGGTTCTACTTCCCCGGCGAAGTCCTCGGCATGGACGGCATCGCGAAGAACAAGTACGCCAGCTCGGCGCGC
>JAKJFB010000024.1 GCA_022705125.1 Pseudomonadota bacterium | reverse complement strand
GCGCCCCGGTGATGATGGCAACCTTGCCTTGCAGCCTTCCCATGTAAAGCCCTCCTGCGAATGATGACAATGAACCGGCGCGCAGCATAGCCGATCCGCCCGGACCTGCGCAGGCCGGCACCACTTCGGCTATCTTGCGTAGAGCGTCACGCCCGCGCTCCGGGTGCCGCCGGGCGGGAATGACCGGCGCCCCCGGACGCAACAGGTGCTCGCAGGGCGCAAACGGGATTTGAAAACAGAACCAGGACATGAGCATGCCCGAGAACGATCTGCCCTCCACGCCGCCGGGGCACCACGAGGCCTCGCGCTCCAAGCTCGAGGAGATGCGGCTCAACGGCCGGCTGCCCAGCCCCAAAGGGGTGGCACTGGCCATCATGCAGGCCTGTAGCGATGAAAACAGCACCCTGGAGGACATCGCGCGCATCGTCGCCACCGACCCCGTGCTGACCGCTCGCCTGTTGCGGCAGGCCAACTCGGCCGGCGTCGGCGGGCTGCGCCCCGTGGCCGCGATCCCCGAAGCCGTGAAGCGCCTGGGGCTCGGCGCCGTGCGCCAGCTCGCGATGGGCTTTTCGCTGGTCGACCAGTACCACGCGGGGCCCTGCACCAGCTTCGATTACCAGCGCTTCTGGTCGCATTCGCTGCTGATGGGCGTAGCCCTGCAGACGTTGGGCTCCATGGTGCGTGTCGCCTCGCCCGACGAGCTCTTCGCCTGCGGACTGATGGCGCGCATAGGCTGCCTGTCCCTCGCGACCATCCATCCCGTGGAGTACGCGGAACTGCTCGAGGGTTGCCGGGACGACGCCGAACTGGCCGCGCGGGAACGCGAGCGCCTGGAGGCCGATCACAACGATGTCACGGTCGCGATATTCGACAGCTGCGGCATTCCCAGGTCGCTGGCGGAACCGGTGTTCTACCACGAGGCGCCGGAGAGCTCTAACTTCTCGGACGGATCGCGTCCACACCAGCTCGCGCACCTCTTCTACCACGCCAAGCGTGTGGCCGACATGGGACTCGCGCCGGAGGGCGAGCGCAGCGGCATCATCGCCGAGCTGATGCTGCTCGGCGGCAAGCTGGGCCTGGACGCCGACGGCCTGGGCAGCGTGGTCGACCGGATCATCGGCGAGTGGCAGCAGTGGGCACAATTGCTCAAGGTGCCCGCGCACGCGCTGCCGCCGTTTGCCGCCATGGCCGAAGCGCCGGCGCCCAGGGCCGAGGATCATCAGGACGACCAGCCCCCGCTGCACGTGCTGGTGGCGGGCAGCGACACCACCGGGCGCGCCGAGGTGGTGGCCATGCTCGCCGCCCTGCCGCGCTGCACGGTCAACTCGGCTGCCAACGGCCGCGAGGCGCTTGCCCTGGCGCTGGAAGTGATGCCCCAGATCGTGGTCAGCGACCGGCGCATGCCGGATGTGGACGGCATCGCTTTCTGCCAGGCCCTGCGCGCCACCGACTGGGGCCAGTCGATGTACGTCATCATGCTGACGGACACCGACGCGGAAGACGAGGTCGTGCAGGCGTTCGAGGCGGGTGCCGATGACTGCATCGCCAAGCCCGTCAACGAGCGCGCGCTGCGCGCGCGCCTGCGTGCCGCGCTGCATTACGTGCACCTGCTGGGAGCCTGGGAGCGCGACCGCTCGCAGCTCAAGCAGTTTGCCTCGGAACTGGCCATCAGCAACCGCAAGCTGGAACAGTATGCGCTGACCGATCTGCTGACCGGTCTGCCCAACCGCCGCGCGGGCATGGACGTGCTGGGCCAGGCCTGGGCGGCATCGCAGCGCTCCGGACAGGCACTGGCGGTGATGATGATGGATATCGATCATTTCAAGAGCGTGAACGACACCCACGGTCACGCGGTGGGCGACAAGGTGCTGGTGGAAGTCGGGCGGCTGATGCGGGACTCGCTGCGCAAGGGCGATCACGTCTGCCGGATGGGTGGCGAGGAGTTCCTGGTGATCAACCAGGGCGGCGAACTCGCCGCGACGCTGCAATTCGCCGAGCGCCTGAGGCAGAAGATCCGCGCGGCGCGCATCCGCATCGGTGACGTGGAACTGGGCACCAGCATCAGCATCGGGGTGGCATGCAGGGAGAAGGGCATGGCCGACCCGGGCAACCTGATCGTGGCTGCCGACCAGGCCCTCTACGCCGCCAAGCGCGGCGGACGCGATCGCACCTGCTGCAATTCGGGCGGGCGGCTGCAATGCCGCTGAGCGCGAGACGACACGGACCGGGGCCCCTCTCGCCGGCGCCGGGCTGCGGGCCGGACTGCCGGCGCCGCCGCAGACCGCTACACTAGCGCGATGCCGTACACGAACTCCGCCGCCGAATACGATGCGCTGCTCGGCTCGCTCTACCAGGGCGCGCTGGAGCCCACGCCGTGGCACAGCTTTCTGCCGCGCCTGCTCGGCTCGCTGGACGCGATGGTGGTGTCGCTGACGCTGCGGCCGCCGCGCTCCGGCGACAGCGGGCTGATCCTCAATTACCTGCGCCCCTACACCACCGCGGACGGCCACAGTTTCAGCAAGGCCGACCCGCGCGACTGGCCTTCCACCGCCTATCGCGAGCAGTTCTTCGC
The DNA here is from genome assembly GCA_022705125.1 of Pseudomonadota bacterium. Next base: position 14,797 of record JAKJFB010000024.1, on the reverse strand, counting down.
GCTCGATCCGTTCATCGATCTGCCGCCGCTGACGGTGGTGAGCCTGCAGGAACTGATTCCGCTGGCGGAGCTGCGCGAATCGGAATACTACCGCCAGTTCCTCGAGCCCGCCGGGATCCTCTACATCCTCGGCGCCGACGCGCGTGAGCCGCTCGGCATGGAGGCGCGGCTGCGCGTTTCGCGCGGGCCCGACGACGCCCCGTTCAGCAAAGACGACCAGCGCCTGCTCGAACGCCTGCTGCCGCACCTCGCGCGCGCGCTGGAGATCAACGCACGGCTGGCACGCACCGAATCCGAGCGCGCGCTGTACGAGGGCGCCGTGGACCAGCTCGCGGTCGGCACCATCATCCTCGACGGCCATGGCCGGGTGCTGAACAGCAACCGCGTGGCCGGCGAGTTGCTCGCGCTGGCCGACGGCATGCGCGTGACCGACTCCGAGCTGCGTTTCACGGATCCGGCGGTCGGCAGGCAGCTGCAGCAGGTGATCGAGAAGGTGCTGGATGCGCACCTGCGCGGCGCGCCGGCGGTGGTCGAGGCGCTGCGCGTGCGCCGACCTTCCGGCAAGGGCGATTTCGGGCTGGTGATCCGCCCGGTGCCGCGCTCGGCGTGGTCCGAGGGGCAGTCGAGCCCCACCGTCGCGGTGTTCGTCAGCGCGCCCGAGGTGCAGTCACAGACCTCGGAGCTGGTGATCAAGCAGCTGTTCGATTTCACGCCGGCCGAGTCGCGCCTGGCGCTGCGTCTCGCCGGCGGGCAATCCCTGGCCGAGGCCTGCGAGGAGCTCTGCATCTCGCAGCACACCGCGCGCGCGCAACTCAAGACCATCTTCGCGAAATCCGGCGTCACGCGGCAGGCCGAGCTGGTCCGCCTGATCCTGCGCAGCGTGGCGACGCTGGCCTGATGCTCAGCGAAAGACCTTGATCCACTCGCCCGGCTGCGGCTCGCCGCGCGGGTAATAGCCGTTCACGAGCCGCAGATGCTCCTCGGCGTGATCCTTCAGCGGGCTGGTCTCGGCCAGCTTCGCGAAGCTCATGCCGGGTTCGGCGCGGATGTAATGCAGGTTGATGCCGAGCACCGCATCGCGGTCGGCACCGCTCATGGGGCGGAAGCTGCGGATCGCGGACAGGAACATGGTGTCGTAGAAGGCTGCTAGCGAGGCGTTCGCGGTGCGGCCCTCGAACACGTAGGCATAGGGGCCGAAATACAGCACCGCGATGCGCCGCGCGGGCGCGCCGGCGGCGCCCGGATACGTCGCGGTGTAGCCCTTGACCTCCCCGTCCGCGATCTCTTCGCCGCCCCTGGCGCCCTGCAGGTTCAGCATGCCGGAGGCAAACTCAGCCGGCGTCATCTCGGGCAGCGCGCGCTTGACCGACATCTGCAGGATCGTGTTGTCGCGCTCGGGGCCCGCGAGCACCGTGCTGGCGCGGTTCACGACCTTCCACCCGGTGGGAAACGCCAGCGTGAAACCCATCTTGCCGTTGTAGTAGCGGTTGTCGATCACGGCCGCGGCGCGCGGCTGCTCGCTGAATTTCATCCCCTCGGTGACGCGGCGGAACTCGTCGGCGTCGATCGCGCGCTGCGCACCGGGACTCATCTCGCCGGCGGCAGCGATCACTTCCTTCAGGCGTTCGTCGTTGCGCGGGTGCGTGGAGAACACGCCGTGGTAGACCGCGGGCTTGCGACCCGCCTCCTTCGCCCGCAACCGCGAGAAGCTCTCCTGCTCCTTCAGCGCGCCGAGCACCTCGATCATCGCCAGCGGATCGTAGCCGTTGCGGTGCATGAACTTCGCGCCCTCGCGGTCGGCCTCGAGCTCCATGTCGCGACCGTAGCCGCGTACCATCGCGGTGCCCGCGCTGGAAGCCGCGTCCTGCGCCACGCCACCGACCGCGCCGCTGCCGGTGCCGATCGCCGCCAGCACGCCGAGCGCGAGCGAGGCCACCGAGCTGGTCTTGGCCATCACGTCCTGGCGCGAGGCGTGGCGCTCGGTGATGTGGGCGATCTCGTGCGCGAGCACGGCGGCCAGCTCGGCCTCGGACTGCAGGTAGGCGAGCAGGCCGCGGTTGATGTAGACGTAGCCGCCCGGGGTCGCGAAGGCGTTGATGTCCGGACTGTCGAGCACGGTGAATGTGTATTCAAGGCCGGGCCGGTCGCTGTCGCGCGCCAGTTGCTGGCCGATGCGCCCGACGTAGTCGGCGACCGCCGCGTTGGCGTACACCGGCATCTTCGCGAGGATCTCCTGGTGCATCTCGCGGCCGATCTCGAGCTCCTTCTTCTCGGACATCGCCATACCGGCACCCGGCGCCAGCCACAGCAGCGCCAGCGCGGCAATGCAGAGCCGGCGCAGGCTCATGCGGGCGAGAAGAGCTTCTTCAGCTGCGCGGACAGCCCGTCGCAGGCAGCGGCGCGCACGCGCGCGATGATCGGCACCGGCACGATCACGGCCGGCATGTAGGAGGTGCCCGCCGACTCGGTGCTTATGGTGGCGATGGATTGCGACAGGCGCAGATCCCACACGCTGGCCTCGTACTTCGACTCGTCGTCCCAGGTGCCAAAACCGATGCAGCCGGCGCCTCCGGGGCCCACCGCGCAGGATATCGAGCCCGCCTTGTCGACGGTCTCGGTGCGCCCGTCGACCCACACGATGTAGCGCAGGTTCAGTTCGCGCATGCGCGTGGCGAAGGCCGGCATCTGCAGCAGCGCCTCGAAGCGCTTGAGGCTCATCGGCGCGGTGCGCGGCTCGAACCAGGGGTAGAAGCTGTTCATGAACTCGAGCTCGGGCACCACCGCGGCGCCGGTGGACGCGACACCGCGTCCCACGCAGCGCACGAACTCGGGCTCGGTCTCGTACTCGCTGTTGTGGCGACGTCCCAGCACCACCACCTTCTCGCCGCTGCCCACGGCCGCGGACTCGACCCGGCTCTCGTCGATGCGGGTCGTGGTGCAGGCCGCGCCGAGCGCCACGCACAGCGCCACCGCCAGCCAGCGCAGCCGTACCGCAACACTCCTCATGGGCGACTCCCCTGCTCCTCGCTCATGGTCACATCATAAGACCGGAACGGCAGGCTTTGCCACGCGCCGGCGGCGATCGATCAGAGCAGCTTCTCGATCGCCGTGCGCAGGGCCTTGTCGTCGGGCGCCGTGGCGCTCGGGAAGGCCGCCACGACCTTGCCCTCGCGATCGACGAGGTACTTGTAGAAATTCCAGCCCGGCGCCTCGCTCTGGCGCGCCAGCTCGCGAAACAGCGGGTGCGCCTCCTCGCCGCGCACATGGATCTGCGCGTACATGTCGAAGGTGACGCCGTAGTTCACGTAGCACACCTTCGCGGTCTCGGCCTCGTCGGCGGCTTCCTGGCGGAAATCATCGCTGGAGAATCCGATCACGCGCAGCCCGCGCTCGCGGAATTCCTGGTTCAGCGCCTCCAGCCCCTTGAACTGCCGCGTGTAGCCGCAACGACTCGCGGTGTTCACGATCAGCAGCGGCTGGCCGGCGTAGCGCTCGCACAGGCTCACGGCCTCCTGCTTGCCGAGCGGACGCATCTGCTGGTCGAGCAGCGCGGGGCATTGCGCGAACGCCAGCACGGGCGCGAGCAGGGAGGCGAAGGCAAACAGCATTGCTTTCATGGTCGGAGTCTCCGGGCATTCGTTAGCGGATTCTACGCCACGCGGGCCGCGGCGGATCCGTGCGGCTCAGCCGCCGGGCAGCGCGCCGAAACGGAACGAGGACAGCGTGATGCCCCCCATCATGTCGCGCTGTTGCCAGGCGCACACGCCCGCCTCGTCGCCGCCGGCGCCGGTAGCCACCATCAGCGGCAGCAGGTGCTCCTCGCGCGGATGGGCGTAGCGCGCCGAGGGCGCCTCCGCCCAGCGTTCGAGCAGCGCTTCGCGCGCGGCGCCGGACGCACCACAGAGCGCCTGCTGCAGCCAGGCATCGAAGGCGGCGGATGCCGCTATCGCGCGCGCATCCACGCCGGCCATGTTGTGGTAGCCGGAACCGCTGCCAATGATCAGCACGCCCGCGGCGCGCAACGGTGCCAGCGCGCGCCCCGCGGCGAGGTGCTCCGCCGGATCGAGGCCGAGCTTCAGCGACAGCGCCAGCACCGGGATGTCGGCGTCGGGATACATCACCGCCAGCGGCACGAACACGCCGTGGTCGAAGCCGCGGCGCGTCTCGCCCGCCGTGCGGATGCCCGCGGCGCCGAGCAACCCGTGCGCACGCGCCGCCAGCTCCGGCGCGCCCGGCGCCGGATACTGCACGTGATACGTGTGCGGCGGGAAGCCGCCGTAGTCGTAGAGCATCCCGGGCCGCGCCGACTCCAGCAGCGTGAACTGCGGTGCCTCCCAGTGCGCCGAGATCACCAGCAGCGCGCGCGGCCGGCAGCCGAGCTCGCGCGGGATCGCCGCCAGCGAACGCTCGAGCGGCGCATGCATCGCGCGCAACGCGCCGTCCATGTACACCCACGGCCCGCCGCCGTGGGCGATGTAGTAGCTGGGCAGCACCGGGTTGCTCATCTGGCGCTCCTCACATCTGGAACTTGTGCCCCCAGATGCTCGGCAGCGTGCTCACGGTGGGCGTGTAGCCTTCCCAGTCCATCTGCAGGCCCTCGCAGCCGAACTCCATCGCGAAGCCGCCCGGGGTGGCCATGTAGAACGACAGCATGCGGTCGTTGGTGTGGCGCCCGAGCGAGGACACCACCGGGATGCCCGCGGCATTCACGCGGTCCAGGCAATAGCCCACCTCGTCGACGTCGCTCACTTCGACCATCGCGTGCACGCAGCCCGAGGGGCTGTCGTTCGGGTCCTCGTACAGCGCGAGGCTGTGGTGGCGCGGGTTGTCGACGTGCATGAAATGCAGGCCCTGGCCCGGATCCTTCGGGTCGGGCGAGAAATGGAAGTGCATGTAGTCGGTGTCGGCGAAGCCGAGCACTTCGCGGTAGAAGCGGCGCGTCTCGGCGAGCTTCTTCGTGGGCAGCACGATGTGGCCGAGGCCCATGTTGCCGTTGAAGCCGGTCTCGAACTCCGCGATGCCCTGCGGCGAAATGAACTTCGCGTAGTCGAGATCCGCGCCGTGGTAGAGCTCGAGCGTCGCGCCCGCGGGATCCTGCAGGCGCGCCACGGCGCGCACGCGGCGCTGGCGCGCGATATCGGCCCCGGGCAGTTCGAAGGCCACGCCGGCGGCGCGCAGCTCCTCGAGTGCCGCGGTGAAGGCTTCCTCGCTCTCGAGCTCCCAGCCCGCGAACGCGAGGCGATCGCGCTCGCCGGGATACACCGCGAAGCGGTACGGGCGCGCGTCCATCTTCAGGTACACGTTGGCGTCGGCCGGCATCGTCGGGGCGATCTGCAGCCCCAGGATGTTCGTTCCGTAGTCGCGCCACTTGGACACGTCGGTGGACTCGATCCACAGGTAACCCAGGCTCTTGATCTTCATTGGCTCTCCTCGGCAATTGTCGGGTTGATAGGTAAGGAAAGGGTTCTCAGTGCGCCGCGGCCGCGCCCGACCAGTCGATCAGCGCGAACTGCCAGGTGGCGAGTATCAGCAGGCCGAAGCCGATGCGGTACCACGCGAACGCGGCGTAGGAATGGCTGGAGACGAACTTCAGCAGCGCGCGCACCGCGACCATCGCGAACACGAACGAGGTGACGAAGCCGACGGCGAACACCGGCAGGTCCGCGGCCTGGAACAGCTCGCGGTACTTGTAGCCCGAGTACACCGCGGCCCCCACCATGGTCGGCATCGCGAGGAAGAACGAGAACTCGGTGGCCGCGCGCCGCGACAGCCCGAACAGCAGGCCGCCGATGATGGTCGCCCCCGAGCGCGAGGTGCCCGGCACCAGCGCGAGGCACTGGGCGCAGCCGACCTTCAGCGCGTGATGCCAGTCCATCGCGTCCACCTCCTCGACGTCGACGGTGTGCTCGCGCCGCTCGGCCCAGAGCATCACCACGCCGCCGAGCACCAGCGCCACCGCCACCGCCAGCGGGTTGAACAGGTAGGCGTGAATCTGGTCAGAGAAGGCCACGCCCAGCACGGCCGCGGGCAGGAAGGCCAGCAGCAGGTTCACGGTGAAGCGCTGCGAGCGGGGCTCGCGCGGCAGCGTGAGCACCACCTCGAGGATCTTCGCGCGGTATTCCCACACCACCGCCAGGATCGCGCCGAGCTGGATGATGATATTGAACGCCTTGGCGCGCTCGCCGCCGAATCCGATCAGGTCGGCCACGATGATCTGGTGGCCGGTGCTGGAGACCGGCAGGAACTCCGTGAGCCCCTCGACCACGCCGAGCAGCAGGGCCTGGATCAGCGGCCATGCATCCATCGCGTTCTCCTCAGCGCATGAAGGCCTGGCCGCCGTCGAGCGGCAGCGAATGGCCCGTGATGTAGCGCGCATCGGGGCCGCACAGGAACACCACGGCGCGGCCGATGTCGGTTTCGCAGTCGCCCACGCGACCGAGCGGGATGGTGTGGAAGAAGGCCGCCGCCTCCTCGGGCCGCGAGGCGATCCAGCCGTCCATCGCCGGCGACATGGCCAGCGGCAGCACGCAATTGACGCGGATGCCGTCCGGGCCCCACTCGCAGGCGGCGGCGCGCGTGAGCGCGCGGATCGCTTCCTTGGCCGCGGCATAGGCGCCGTAGCCGATCGGGTCCCAGCGAATCGCCGACGAGGAGCCGAGGTTCACGATGCAGCCGCCATCGCGCAGGTACGGATAGCAGGCCTTCATGAAGCGCAGCGTCGCGAGCGGCCCGGAGTCCATGCCTTCCTGGTAGTGCTCCTCGGTGACATCGAGCAGGCGCCCCAGCGGCACCACCTGCGCGTTGTTGATCAGGATGTCGACCGTGCCCAGGGCAGCCACCGTCTGCTGCACGCAGCGTTCGATGTCGGCGGCGATCATCACGTCGCAGACGATCGGGACCGCGCGCCCGCCACGCCCTTCGATCTCGGCGCAGGTCTCGAGCAGCTTGCCCTCGGTGCGTCCCGCGACCGCGATCCGCGCGCCCTCGCCCGCCAGCGCGAGCGCGATGCCGCGTCCCACGCCCTGTCCGGCTCCGGTAACCAGCGCCACTTTTCCGTCCAGCATTCCCATCTCGGTTTCCTCTGTTGTTGTGTCGGGGAAATCTCAGGCCAGCGAGGCCACGCTCTTCAGGATCAGCCGCACCAGCGCGGGCTGGCGGCTGATGCCGGTCTTGTTGAACACCGAGCGCAGGTGCGCGCGCGCGGTGTTGCGCGTCATGCCGAGCTCGGCGGCCGCATCATCGATGTTCAGACCGTTGGCGAGCTGGATCGCGACCAGCGCCTCGGTCGGCGTGAAACCGTAGAGCTTCACCAGCACCTGTACCGGCGCGTCCGAGCGCTCCTCGGGATCGCTGACGAAGACCGCGATGCCGGGTACGCCCTGCGATTCGTCCGTCGCCGGCAGCGGACGCAGCACCAGGCCGAGGTCGGCCCGCCCGCTCGGGCGCGAGATGCGCAGCGCCTGCGCCAGTGCGGGCTGGCCCGCGCGCTGGCTCTCGGCGAGCTCGCCGACGATGCGCCTGAGTTCGGCCGCTTCGCGCGGGTTCTGCACGCGCAGCACGCCCTCGGCCACCCACAGGCCGTCGCGGGCGGCGAGGATCCCGTCGGCGAGGGTGTTCGTGGCGCTCACCGCGCCCCTGGCGTCGAGGATCACCGTGCCCACCGCGAGTTGCGAGATCGCGCCGGCATAGAGCGCGCGCTCGGACTCGACGCGATGCAGTCGCATGTAGATGCGCACGGCCCGCTCGAGGTGCGGCAACAGCAGCGTGCAGAGCTGCGTCTCGCGCTTGCCGAAGGATCTCGCGCCCCTGGCGCGCGAGACCCGCAGTTGCGCCTCGACGATGCCATCGACCTCGACATCGGCACCGAGGCTGTCGTGCATGCCGCCCGGCGCCATGCACAGCTTGTAGAGCTCGGTCTGCTCGAGCTCGGCGAGCGGGATGATCTCGTGCAGCGCCACCACCTTGCCCGGCGGCAGGGCGACGAAGGGGTCGGCCATGAACAGGCCTTCGCGATAGAGCGCGAGGGCATCGCCGGAACCGCCCTCGGTGAGGATCAGCCCGGCGCCGTCGGTATCTGCGGGGCGCAACACCAGCGTGGTCACGACCGCACCCATGGCGTGACGCAGCGCGCCGAGGAACCCCGCCCACGGGCGTTCCTCGAGCGGGCCCTGGTAGACCAGGCCGACCAGGTCGCTGAACGCGCTATCGGGCTTCATGATGCGTCGCGTCGCGACTTGCGTTCGTCACGCAACGCCGCATCACGCGCGGCACCCGCCGGCCCGCCGCGCTGCCCTGGCGGCGGACCGGCGGCGGCGGGGAGGACGGGGGTCAGACCACACCGCGCGACATGTCGAGCGCGAGGTCCTCGATCATGTCCTCCTGGCCGCCCACGGTCTTGCGCCGCCCGAGCTCGACCAGGATGTCGCGCGAGCTGACACCGTATTTCTTCGCCGCGCGCTGCGCGAACAGCAGGAACGAGGAGTAGACGCCCGCGTAGCCGAGGATCAGCGAGTCGCGGTCGATGCGGATCACCTGGTCCATCATCGGCACGACGAGGTCTTCGGCCACGTCCATGATCTTGTACAGGTCGATGCCGTGATCGACGCCCATGCGGTCGATCACCGCGACGAACACTTCCAGCGGCGTGTTGCCGGCGCCGGCGCCAAGGCCCGCCACCGAGCCGTCGATGCGGTTGGCACCGGCCTCGATCGCGGCCAGCGAGTTCGCGATGCCCATCGCCATGTTGTGGTGACCGTGGAAGCCGAGCTCGGTTTCGGGCTTCAGCTCGCGGCGCAGCAGCGCGATGCGCGCGGTCACGTCGTCGGGCAGCATGTAGCCGGCAGAGTCGGTGCAGTAGATGCAGTTCGCACCGTAGCTCTCCATGAGCTTGGCCTGCGCCACCACTTCTTCCGGTCCGATCATGTGCGCCATCATCAGGAAGCCCACGGTGTCGAGCCCCATCTCGCGGCCCATGCCGATGTGCTGCTCGGAGACGTCGGCCTCGGTACAGTGCGTGGCCACGCGGATCGTGCCGATGCCGCAGTCGCGCGCCATCTTCAGGTGATCCACCGTGCCGATGCCCGGCAGCAGCAGCGCCGAGACCTTCGCGCGCTTCACCACGCCCACCACCGCCTTGAGGTATTCCTCGTCGGTGTTGCACGGGAAACCGTAGTTGATCGAGCGTCCGCCGAGACCATCGCCGTGCGTGACCTCGATCAGCGGCATGCCCGCCTCGTCCAGACCGCGCGCGACCGCGCGCATCTCGTCCAGCGAAATCTGGTGCTGCTTGGCGTGCATGCCGTCGCGCAGGCACATATCGTGCAGCGTTACCTTCCTGCCCTTCAGATCCATTCCTCGGTTCTCCTCTGTGGGTCGGGCTTCAGCCCGACAAGGCTTCGGCTACGCCGAACCCGCCAAGACAAATTCTCTCGTCGGCATGAATGCCGACCCGCATTTGCATCCGTTTCAACCGGCCACCGGCTCCAGCACCAGCTGCCCGTCCAGGATTTCCTGCGCGAACATCTCGGCGGTGCGCAGCGCCGCGGCGGTCATGATGTCCAGGTTGCCGGCGTACTTCGGCAGGAAGTCACCGAGACCCGCGACTTCCATCCATACCGAAACGCGCTTGCCGTCGAAGACCGGACCGTTCTTCAGCGTGTAGCCGGGCACGTATTTCTGCACTTCCGCGACCATCTCGTGGATGGAGCGCGTGATCGCCGCCTCGTCCGGCTCGTCCTCGAGCAGGCAGTGGATGGTGTCGCGCATGATCAGCGGCGGCTCGGCCGGGTTGATCACGATGATCGCCTTGCCCTCGGCGGCGCCGCCGATCTTCTCGACCGCGCCCGCGGTGGTGCGCGTGAACTCGTCGATGTTCTTGCGCGTGCCGGGACCCACGGACTTGGAAGCCACCGTCGCGACGATCTCGCCGTAGGCGACCTTCTGCACGCGCGAGACGGCCGCCACCATCGGAATCGTCGCCTGCCCGCCGCAGGTCACCATGTTCACGTTCATCTCGCGCTTGCCGACGTGATCCTTCAGGTTCACGGGCGGCACGCAGTACGGACCGATGGCCGCCGGCGTCAGGTCGATCATCAGCGCGCCCTGCGAATTCACCTTGGCCGAGTTGTCCTTGTGCGCGTACGCGGAGGTCGCGTCGAAGCAGATCTGCACGCCGTCGGCGCGCATCGTCGCCAGCATGCCGTCGACGCCGTCGGAGGTGGTCTTGAGGCCCATCTCCTTCGCGCGCGCCAGGCCCGGCGACTGGGGTTCCACGCCCACCATCCACACCGGCTCGATCAGCGTCGAGCGCTTCGCCTTCATCAGCAGGTCGGTACCGATGTTGCCGGGGCCGATGATGGCTGCCTTGATCTTGTTACCCATGTATTCCTCGATATTCAAATTGTCCGGCTGAAGCCGGACCTACGGCACAATCACACGAAGCGGCAGCTGGCCGAACCGATGCCTTCCACTTCGCAACGCATCTCGTCGCCGGGGCCCACGGGCTCCAGCGGCACCACGGAACCCGAGAGGATGATGTCGCCTGCCTTGAACGGGATGTCGTAGCGCCCCAGCGTGTTGGCGAGCCACGCCACCGCCGTCAGCGGGTTGCCCTGCACCGCGGAGCCCAGCCCCTCGGACAACGGCTTGCCGTTCTTGAACACCTTGACCTTCAGGTTCGGCAGGTCGTGCAGGCGCGGATCGACCTCGGCCTCGCCCAGCACGAACACGCCGCAGGAGGCGTTGTCGGCCACGGTGTCCTGGATGCGGATCTTCCAGTCGCGGATACGCGAATCCACGATCTCGAAGCACGGCATGATGCACGCGGTCGCCGCGAGCACGTCGGCCTCGGTGATGTCCGGGCCGACCAGGTCGCTCTTCAGGCGAAAGGCGATCTCGGCCTCCGCGCGCGGCGCGATCAGGTTGCCCGCGACCGGGATGGACGCGCCGTTCGGGTAATGCATGCGGTCGGTGAGAAAACCGAAATCGGGCTGGCGCACGTCGAGCATGTCCTGCACCGGCTTGGAGGTCACGCCGATCTTCTTGCCGACGACCTTTTCTCCGTCGGCGAGACGGCGCTCGAGGAAGCGCAGCGAAATGTAGTACGCGTCGTCGATCGTGATCGCCGGCTCGCGCTCGGTCAGCGGCGCCAGCACCGTCTGCGCGCGCAGCGCCGCATAGAGTTCGTCGCCGAGGCGTTCTATCGTTGCCTTGTCCATGGAGTCGGGGTCCTGCGTTGGCGCGCGCGGCTCAGCCGTGCGCCAGAAAATCGTGCGTCATGCGGTTGAACATGTCCTGGTGCTCCACCATCACCCAGTGGCCGCAGTTCGACACCAGCACGAGGCGGATGTCGGGCGTGTTCTTCGCGAGCTTCATGATGCCGGACTCGGGCATCATGCGCTCGTTCAGGCCCCAGAAGCCGAGCACCGGCGCCTTGATTTCCTGCAGGCGCTCCGTCAGCTCCGGCACCTTCATGGTCGCCATGACCTGGGAGTTCATCTTCTGCATGATCTCCATGCGCTCGGCGATCAGCGCGTCGGTGGCGTGACGCGGATCGTGCATCAGCGAACTGGCGAACAAATCCTTCATGACCTGCGGCGTCACGGCCTGGCCCGAGGAGAACACCTGCCCCATCTTCTGCATGCCGGGCATCTGGAAATACTCTTCCTTGGCGTTCAGGCCGCCCGGCGCCATCAGCACCAGCTTCTCGGTCATCTGCGGGTAGTCGAGCGCAAACTGCAGCGCGATGGCGCCACCGAGCGAGTTGCCGACCAGCGAGCATTTCGTGACACCGGCCGCATCCAGCGTCTGGCGGATGCACTCGGTGAAGAACGACAGCGGGTACTCGACGTCGGCCGGCTTGTCCGAAAAGCCATAGCCGATGTGGTCGGGCACGATGCAGCGGTAACCGCGCTCGACCAGCCAGGGGTAGTTGCCCTTGAAGTTGCTGTGGCCGCTGGCGCCCGGGCCGCTGCCGTGCAGGAACACCACCACCGGGCCCGCGCCCACGTCGAGGTAGTGCATGCGATAGCCATTGGCGCACTGGGCATATTTGCCCTGCGGCAGTACGGACATGGGAGCCTCCCCATCAGGTCTGCTGGTACGGCGGAGCCGGCTCGAAGCCACTCCGACGCGTCGCCGGGCATTCTACGAACAATCGAATTTTCTTGCAAAATTCTTTTGTTTGCGGTGCCACGGGGCAGAATATCCGTACTATTCGTATTTTTCTCCGCCGATTTTTACGCAAATCCGAGTAATCGGGCACACGCCCGGCGCACCGCGCGCCAGGGCTCATGCCTGGCCCTCGTCGCGCATCATCTGCAGGATCTCGCGCTCCATCGCGCCATAGGCGGGATGCGCGCGCAGGGCCTCGCGCGTGTCGATCGCGGCGTCGGCCTTGAACGGCGGGCGCAGGATTGCGCGTACACGCCCGGGGTGGCGCGACAGGAAAACCACCTGGTCGCCCAGCAGCAGCGCCTCCTCGACGTCGTGGGTGACCATGACCACCGTCATGTACTCCTTGCGGATGACCTCCAGCAGCAGCTCCTGCATCTGCCAGCGCGTCTCGGCGTCGAGCGCACCGAAGGGCTCGTCCATCAGCAGCAACTCCGGCGAGATCGCCAGTGCGCGCGCCAGTGCCACGCGCTGGCGCATGCCGCCCGACAACTGGTGCGGCCAGGCGCCGGCGAACGCGGCCAGACCGACGCGCTCGAGGAAGTGCGCGACGGTGCCCTCGGCCAGCGCCTCGACGTCGCCATTGATACGCAGCCCGTAGGCCACGTTGTCGCGCACGTTCAGCCACGGGAAGGAGGTGTAGCCCTGGAACACCATGCCGCGCTCGCGGCCCGGCCCGCACACCGGGCGCCCCGAGAGCGTGATGCGCCCGGCGCTCGGCGTCTCCAGTCCCGCGATCATGCGCAGCACCGTCGACTTGCCACAGCCCGAGGGCCCGAGCAGCACGCAAACCTGGCGCGGAAGTACCGTGAAACTGACGTCCTCGACGGCCACCACGGTCGCGGAGCGGGCAGGGAAGTGCTTGCCCAGCCCCTCGACGCTGAGAGCTGCCGCGGGCAGCGGCCCGGCCACCGCGTTCACGGCGTGTCGACCGCGCCGGCGGCGGCGGCCAGCGGCGCCAGCGCCACGCCCTCGTGCCAGTCGTGCATCGCGCCGGCCTGGCCGAAGCGCACCCACCACTCGTTGGTGGTCTTCCAGTGATCGGCGATCTGGCCGTTGCGCATGCCGAGCGGCAACTCCCCGGGCACCAGGCCCATGAAGCGGGCGGCTTCGTTGCGATCGAACACCCAGACGCCGCCCTTCAGCATGTTCCCGTCCTTGCCGATCACCGTCTCGACGTCCTCGACGCTGAAGCGGATCGCATCGGCGATGATGCGATTGCCCTCCTCCGGGTTCGCCTTCCACCAGTCCACGGCGGCGAAATAGGCCTGCATCGCCAGCTCGGCTGCGCGCGGACGCTGCTCGAGGAAGGCCGTGCTCATGTACATGCCGTCACCGAGCAGCGCGCTGGCGATGCGCGCCTCCTCGCTGGAGTCCGCCACCACCCGCGCCCCGGGCATGCCCGCCAGCACCTTGCCGCCGAAGGGCTCCCAGAATTCGCCGGCCGCCACGTCCCCGCCCAGCATGGCCCCGACGGCCTCGTCCATGATCACGTTGACGAACTCCACCTGGTCGATCCCTACCCCGTTTTCCTCGAGCCACATGCCCATGAATATCTGCGTGAGCCCGCCCTCGAGTACCGCGATCTTCTTGCCGACCAGGTCGGCGGCCGCCGTGATCTCCGGACGCACGATGATCTTGTCGGTGCCGTAAGACGGGTTGGTGTAGGTGACGAGCTTGACCGGCACCTGCTTGTCCACGGCGATCGGACCGTATTCGACGGTGCTGGACGTCACGTCGAGCTGGCCGGCGCTCATCTGGCCGAAGCTCTCGTAGGGATCCTCGATGATGCGGATATCGAGCTCGAGGCCGGGCACCAAGTTCTTCTGCTGCGCGATGAACCAGAAGCCGTAACCCGGCCAGGAGAACAGCGAGACGCGGACTTTCTCCGGCTCGGCCGCCGCGGGCGACGCGTCGGGGCCGGCGGGGGTCGCAGCGGTAGCGGGCGGCTCGCTGGCGCCGCAGCCGAGCAGTGCCGTGACGCCGAACGCCAGCAGGGGGCGGACCAGCAGCTTGTGCAGGGTGGATAGACGGGACATGAACGCACTCCTCGGGGGTGGTTGAGACGCGTCAGCGACGACGCAGGTACGGGAAGGCCAGCCAGTGCAGGCCGCGGAAAAGCAGGTCGCAGGCCAGGCCGAGCAGGCCGATCACCAGGATGCCGGCCATGATCTCGTCGACGTGCACGAAACGGCGCGCGCGCATCATCATCGCGCCGATGCCATCGGTCGCGGCCACGATCTCGGCGATCACCAGGTAGGTCCAGCTGCGGCGAGCATCTGCCTGCAGGCGTCGACGATGCCGGGCAGCGAGGCGGGCACGACGACCGTCCACAGCACGGTGCGCCGCGAGGCGCCGAGCGTGCGCGCGGTCTCGATGAAGTCCGTGGGTGTCTGCCTGACCACGTCACAGACCAGCGTGACCAGGAACCAGACCACGCCGAGCACGAGCAGCGCGATCTTCTGTTCGTCGCCGGTGCCCAGCCACATCAGCAGCAGCGGGATGAAGGCCGGCGCCGGCAGGTAACGGAACGCGGCGACCATCGGGCTGAACACCGCCCCCAGCGCGGGGAAGGCGCCCGTGAACACCCCGAGCGGCAGCGCGATGGCCGCGGCCAGCGCGAAGC
>JAKJFB010000249.1:411-4848 GCA_022705125.1 Pseudomonadota bacterium | reverse complement strand
CCCATGGAGGCGGTGTTCGGCATGCACAACTGGCCGGGCATGGAGGCGGGGAGCTTCGCCGTACACGCCGGCCCGGTGATGGCGAGCGCCGACCGCTTCGACATCCGCTTCACCGGCGTCGGCGCGCATGCGGCGATGCCGCACCTCGGCGTGGACCCGGTGGTGGCAGGCGCGGCCTTCGTGCAGGCGGCGCAGACCCTGGTGAGCCGCGTGCTCGATCCGATTGACGCCGGCGTGGTGTCGGTGACCCAGTTTCATGCCGGCGAGGCCTACAACGTGATCCCCGACCGCGCCGAGCTGTGCGGCACGGTGCGCACCTTCTCCGCCGAGGTGCGCGACCGCCTCGAGCGCGGCCTGCGCCAGGTGGCCGAGGGGATCGCGCAGAGCCATGGTGTGCAGGTGGATTTCGAGTTCCGCCGCGGCTATCCCCCGACCGTCAACACTGTCGCCGAGGCCACGCTGTGCGCCGAGGCGGCGCGCGCGGTGGCGGGACCGGAGCGGGTATTCACCGACCGCCGCCCGAGCATGGGTGCGGAGGATTTCGCTTATTTCCTGCAGGAGAAGCCGGGCGCCTACGTGTGGGTCGGCAACGGCCCGGGCGAGGGCGGCTGCATGCTGCACAACCCCAACTACGACTTCAACGACGAGGTGCTGCCGGCCGGCGTGGCCTACTGGTGCGCGCTGGTGCAGCGCCTGCTCGGCGGCGTGAAGTGAGCGCCGCCCGATGATGCGCACGCTTCGACTCGCCCTGCGCATGATGCTGCGCGACTTGCGCGCGGGCGAGCTGCACCTGCTCGGGCTGGCGATCATGATCGCGGTGGCGAGCCTGACCAGCGTGGGCTTCCTCGCCGACCGCGTCGGGCGCGCGCTCGATCGCGAGGCCAACCAGCTCCTCGGTGGCGACCTGCTGCTGCGCGCCGACAAGCCGTGGCCCGACGCCTTCATCGACGAGGCGCGCAGCCGCGGCCTGCAGACCGCCAGGACGGTGCTGTTCACCAGCATGGCGAGTACCGCCGAGGGCGCGGCGCTCGGCGGCGTCAAGGTGGTGGAGGACGGCTACCCGCTGCGCGGCACCATCCGTCTGGCGCCCGGTCCCAACCAGCCCGACGCTCCCGCAGGTCGCGCGCCCGAAGCGGGCGAGGTGTGGCTGGACGAGCGCCTGTTCGCCGAGCTGGGCGTGAACACCGGCGACAAGGTGGGCCTCGGCGAGCTCGAGTTCCGTGTCGGCGCCATGGTCAGCTTCGAGGCCGACCGCGGCGCCAACTTCTTCAGCCTGCTGCCGCGCGCGATCTTCAACCTCAAGGATCTGGAGGCCACCGGCCTGATCGCCGAGGGCAGCCGCGCCACCTGGCGCTTGCACGTGGCCGGCACGCCGCAGGCGGTGGAGGCTTACGAGAAGTGGGCGCGCGCGAACCTCGGCCGCGGCCAGCGCGTCGAGACCGTGGACAACGCCCGCCCCGAGGTGCGTGCCGCGCTCGACCAGGCGCAGCGCTTCCTGCGCCTGGCGGCGCTGCTCGCGGTGATCCTCGCCGCGGTGGCGGTGGGCCTGTCCGCGCGCCGCTTCATGGCACGCCACCTCGACGGTTGCGCGGTGATGCGCGTGCTCGGTGCGCGTCAGGCGCAGGTGCTGGGCATTGTGGTGGGCGAGTTCCTGCTCTTCGGGCTGGCCGCCGCACTCGCCGGTACCGCGCTGGGCTGGGCGGTGCAGTGGGGGCTGGCGGGCGGGCTGCGCGAACTGCTCGCCACCGAGCTGCCGGCGCCCTCGCCGCTGCCGCTCGCGCATGGCCTGGTGGTGGGCATGGCGCTGCTCGCCGGCTTCGTGCTGCCGCAACTGCTGCGCCTGGGCAAGGTCAGCACCCTGCGCGTGCTGCGCCGCGAGTTCGAGTTCGCCGAGCCGGTCTCGGGTGCCGCCTGGGCGCTCGGGCTGGCGGCGCTGCTCGGGCTGATCTTCTGGATCGCCGCCGACGCGCGCCTCGGCGCCATGGTGGCGGCCGGCTTCGCGGTGGCGCTCGGCGTGTTCGCGCTTGCCGCCTGGGGTGTGCTCAGGCTCGCCGGCCGCCTCAAGGGACAGGGCAGCCTGCGCGGTGGCGGCTGGCGCTACGGCATCGCCGCCCTCGGCCGCCGCATGGGCAGCAGCGTGATCCAGTCCGCCGCGCTCGGGCTGGGCATGACCGCGCTGCTGCTGCTCACCCTGGTGCGCGCCGACCTGCTCGACAACTGGCGGCGCATGGCGCCGCCGGACGCGCCCAACCGCTTCGTGATCAACATCCAGCCCGACCAGCGCGCCGGCATCGCCGCGCGGTTCGCCGCCGAGGGCCTGCCGGTGCCGCCCATCCAGCCGATGATTCGCGGCCGCATGGTGGCGATCGAGGGCAAGCCGGTCGACCCCTCGGCGTACGAGGACGAGCGCACGCGGCGCCTGGCCGAGCGCGAGTTCAATCTGTCGTACGGCGCCGAGTTGCCGCCGGGCAACGTCGTCGAGGCGGGGCGCTGGCACGGGGCGGCGGCGCAGCCGCAGTTTTCCGCGCAGTTTTCCGCGCAGTTTTCCGTCGAGGCCGGGCTGGCGAAGACCTTCGGGCTGGCGGTGGGCGACCGTGTGACGTTCGAGATCGGCGGCCGCCGCGTCGAGGCGCCGATCACCAGCGTGCGCAAGCTCGACTGGGACTCGATGCGGGTGAACTTCTTCTTCATCGCCTCGCCCGGCGTGCTGGAGGATTTCCCCGCGACCCTGATCACCAGTTTCCACCTGCCGCCCGCGCGCCACGACTTCACCACGAAGCTGGTCGGCGAGTTCCCCAACCTCACCGTGATCGACACCGCGGCGGTGATCGCACAGGTACAGTCGATGACCGACAAGCTGATCGTGATCGTGCAGTTCGTGTTCGGCTTCGCGGTGCTCGCCGGGCTGGTCGTGCTGTATGCCGCGCTGCAGTCCACTCACGACGAGCGCGACTACGAGCTCGCCATGCTGCGTACCCTGGGCGCGCGCAACCGCCAGGTGCGCCAGGCCTTGTTCGCCGAGTTCCTGGTGCTGGGTGGGGTCGCCGGCGTGCTCGCGGGCGTGGGCGCGAGCGCGATCGGCTGGGTGCTGGCCGAGCAGGTCTTCCGCATGCCCTACGTGCCGGCGCTGGCGCCGGTGCTGGTGGGCGTGGTGCTGGGCGCGGCCGGCGTGGTTGCCGGTGGCTGGCTGGGCACGCGTGCGCTGCTGAGCCGGCCGCCGCTCGCCAGCCTGCGTGCACTGGGCTGAACGCATGACGTCCTTGCAACTGACGCCGGCCGAGTGGCTGCTCGCCGGCCTGCTGGTGGCGGTGCTGGTGCTGCAGGCCTGGGGGCTGCTGCGCGGCGGCGGCGCCGAGCGCCGCCTGCGCGAAGGCCTCGGCGACGACCTCACCGACTTCATGGAGCAGCGCCTGGCCGCGCGCCACCGCGAGCTGCTGCTCGACCTGCACGACGGGCTCGCGCGCCAGACCGACCGCATCGGCGAGCACGCGCGCGCCGACCGCGAGCTGCTGCAGCGCGGCCTCACCGCCGCCTCGCTGCAGCTGTCGCGCGGCATGCAGGCGCTCACGCAGAGCGTGGACGGCCGTCTCGACACCCTCTCGGGTCAGGTCAACCAGCGCCTCGACGAGGGCTTCCGCAAGACCAACGAGACCTTCGCCAGCGTGATGGCGCGGCTGGCGACGATCGACGAGGCGCAGAAGAAGATCGACGGCCTCACCACCAACGTGGTCAGCCTGCAGGAGCTGCTCGGCGACAAGCGCGCACGCGGCGCCTTCGGCGAGGTCCAGCTCGAGAACCTGGTGCGCAACATGCTGCCGCCCGAGGCCTTCGCCTTCCAGCAGGTGCTGCCCAACGGCACCCGGGTGGACTGCCTGCTCACCCTGCCGGCGCCCACCGGCAACGTCGCGGTCGATGCCAAGTTCCCGCTCGAGAACTACCACCGCATGTTCGACGACACGCTCGCCGAGCTCGACCGCCGCGCCGCGCAGCAGGCCTTCCGCGCCGACGTGAAGCGCCACGTGGACGCGATCTCCGCCAAGTACATCCTGCCCGGCAGCACGGCCGATGGCGCGGTGATGTTCCTGCCCGCCGAGGCGGTGTTCGCCGAGCTGCACGCCTACCACCCGGAGATCGTGGCCTACGCGCAGCAGAAACGCGTGTGGATCGTGTCCCCGACCACGCTGATGGCGGTGCTCAACACCGCGCGCGCGGTGATGAAGGACGTCGAGACGCGCAAGCAGATCCACGTCATCCAGGACGCCCTCGGCAAGCTCGCGAAGGACTTCCAGCGCTTCGACGAGCGCATGGCCGCGCTCGCCCGCCACATCGAGCAGGCCAGTCGCGACGTGCAGGACGTGCACACCTCGAGCCGCAAGATCAGCGCGCACTTCCGCCGCATCGAGTCGGTGCAGCTGGACGAGGAGGACGAAGAGGCGG
>JAKJFB010000249.1:0-401 GCA_022705125.1 Pseudomonadota bacterium | reverse complement strand
TGGCTGCCGGGACCGTGGGAAGCGGATCCGTGGGGGGGCGGGATTGAATTCTGCGAACCTGGGGAATTCTTCCGGGGCCGCTGCGGTCGGATCACCCGTCACGGGCGCGCGCGGATGATCGTCCGCCCGATTTGATGCGGGACAGGGACGGGGCGCGCCGCCGCCCGTATCGTCAGGCCCGACTCGCCGCAAGGCCTGCATCGCTTCTCCGATTCACCCGTCCGGGAACCCCGCACCGATGTCCGATTTTCCCCTGCCGATCCTTTTCATCATGGCGGTCTTCTTCACGATGTGGCTCATCCTGAGGAAGTTCCACCGCATCGAGCAGCGCAAGCGCGCGCTCCCCGAGCTCAACGCCTACTTGTACGCCAACAACCAGACCGAACCGCGCTGCTCGGCCT
>JAKJFB010000248.1:329-4876 GCA_022705125.1 Pseudomonadota bacterium | reverse complement strand
GAGGTGGGAGGGAACCTCCGCGATGCGAACTACGTCACGGCGCTCCTCGCCGAACTCGCCGATGAGGTGGCCATCGGCCGTATATACTCGGAGCGGAACACGCGGCCGGTAGTCGGTGAGCGTGTCGAGCGCGGGCAGGTTGGGCCAGGCGAAGAACGCCATCGCCGCGAGCGTGGCGATGCCGAGAATGGCCAGCGCGAGCAGCGCTGCGATCGGATACAGGACCCAGCGCATGGGCAATCCAGGATGGTTTCGAGCGGAGCGGCATTATACGGGATGCGCCCGCGTGGCTCGTGTGTCCGTGGATGAGCCGGTCTCGACCGTGACGGGGTTCGCTTTACACCCCAATGGCTTGTTGCTAGCATGCTAGAGCGTTGCTGAGCAATAGCGCGTAACATAAAGAAATACAAGGGTTTTCTTTGTGATCGACCTCCCCTTTTTCAGCCCTTCGGCGCGCCAGCTCGTCGGGCTCGACATCTCGTCTTCATCCGTGAAGCTCGTCGAGCTATCGGCCGGGGAAAAGGACGCTTACAAAGTGGAGCGCTATGCGGTCGAGACCCTGCCGCGCGATGCGGTGGTCGATGGCAACATCGCCAACCTCGACGCGGTGAGCGAATCCGTGCGGCGCGCGCTGCGCCGCTTCGGCTCCGGCGTGCGCAACGTGGCGCTCGCGTTGCCGTCGTCCTCGGTCATCACCAAGAAGATCATTCTCCCCGAAGGCCTGCGCGAGACCGAGATGGAGTTCGCGGTCGAGGCCGAGGCCAATCAGTACATCCCTTTCGCGCTCGAGGAGGTCAATCTCGACTTCCAGAGGATCGGCCCCGCACCCGGCAGTCCCGGGGATGTCGAGGTCCTGATCGCCGCCTCGCGCAAGGACAAGGTGGAGGATCGCGTCGCGGTGGCGCAGGCGGCCGGGCTCAAGGCGGTGATCGTCGATGTGGAGTCGCTGGCCACCGAGTCCGCCCTGGAGTTGGTGTGCCGGCAGTTGCCGCGCGGCGGAGCCGACCAGGTGATCGCGCTGGTCGACATCGGCGCCTCGGTCATGAACGTGACGATGTTCCGCAACGGCCACTCCATCTATTCGCGCGAGCAGGCCTTCGGCGGCAGCCAGTTGACCCAGGACATCGCACGCCAGTACGGCATGAGCTTCGAGGAAGCGGAATCCGCCAAGCGCGCCGGCTCGCTGCCCGACAGCTACCCGCGCGACCTGATGCGTCCTTTCATGGACAGCCTCGCGCTCGAGGTCTCGCGCGCCTTGCAGTTCTTCTTCACCTCCACGCCGTTCAACCAGGTCGACCACGTCGTGCTTGCGGGCGGCTGCGCGGTGCTGCCGGGACTCGGCGACGTCGTCGCGGCGCGTACGCAGGTCGATACGCTCATCGCCAATCCCTTCGCGAGCATGACCTTGAGCGGCAAGGTCCGCCCGAAGGCGCTGCTCGCCGACGCGCCGGCGCTGATGGTTGCGTGCGGGCTGGCGCTGCGGAGGTTCGACGCATGATCCGCATCAATCTGCTGCCGCACCGGATTGCCAAGCGCAGGCAGCGCAGGCAGCAGTTCTACGCACTGGCCGGCGGCATGGTGCTGCTGGGGGCGCTGATCGGCTTCGGCGTGCACATGGTCTACGCCGCCCATATCGAGGGCCAGGAAGGGCGCAACGCCTTCCTCAAGGAGGAGATCGGCCGGCTCGACCGCGATATCGCCGAGATCCGCCGCCTGCGCGAACAGATCGATGCGATGCTGGCGCGCAAGCAGGTGATCGAGTCGCTGCAGGGCACCCGGGCCGAAACCGTGCATCTGTTCAACGAGCTCGCGCAGCGCCTGCCCGACGGGGTGTATCTGAAATCGGTCAAGCAGACCGGCAGGCAGGTGAGGGTCGTCGGGCTGGCGCAGTCGAATGCGCGGGTGTCGCACTTCATGCGCAACGTCGAGGCCTCCGCCTTCCTGGAGCAGCCCCGGTTGATCGAGGCCAAGGCCGTCACCCAGGATAACCGCCGCTTGAGCGAGTTCTCCCTCGACATCGCCATCCGCCCGCCGGTGCAGGCGGAGCCCGAGGGGGCCGCCAGCGCCGCGAAGGCGGCCGCGAAGGGGACGCAAAAATGAGCTTCGATCTGGGCGCGCTGCGCGACGGCATCGACTTTCGCCGCCTGGCGGAGGATTTCCGCGGCCTTGATCCGCAGGATCCCGGCATGTGGCCCGCCGCGCCGCGCGTGGTGGTCGCGGTCTGTCTGCTGTTGCTTACGGTCGCCGGGTTCTGGTGGTTCGACTGGCAGGGCCAGGTCGAGACCCTGGAGGCGCGCCAGACCGAGGAGGTGCAGCTGCGCGAGAGCTGGGTGACGAAGAAGCGCCAGGCAGTCAATCTCGAGGAGCACCGCCGCCAGCTCGCCGAGATCGATCGCCAGTTCGGCGCCCTGCTCAAGCAGTTGCCCAACCGCGCCGAGATGGACTCGCTGCTTTCGGACATCAACCAGGCCGGCCTCGGGCGTGGCCTGCAGTTCGAGCTCTTCAAGCCGGGCGCGGACGTGATCAAGGAGTTCTACGCCGAGATGCCGATCGACGTGCGCGTGACCGGCGTCTATCACGATCTCGGGGAGTTCGTCGCCGACCTCGCCAGCATGCCGCGAGTGGTGACCCTGGGCGACGTCGGCATCGAGGCCGACAAGGATGGACGCCTCAAGCTGCAGGCCAAGGCGGTCACCTACCGCTACCTCGACGAGGAAGAGCTCGCGCAGCAACGCAAGGCGGCGCAGGCCGCGAAGCAGGGGAACAAATGATGAACAGGGCCGTGTTGATCGGCGCCTGTGTACTGCTCGCCGGCTGTGCCGGGGGTGGCCAGGACGACCTCGAGGCCTGGATGGGCGAGCAGGCCAAGACCATGCGCGGCGCGGTGCGGCCCCTGCCCGAATTGCGCCAGGTCGCGGTCGTCGCCTATGCGGGAACGCAGGGAGACGATCCCTTCCGCAGTGCGCGCATGGAGCCCGAGCGGCGGGCCTCGGCGAGCGCGCTGCGCCCCGACCTCGATCGCCGCCGCGAGCCGCTCGAGGCCTTCCCGCTCGAATCGCTGCAGATGGTGGGCGTGCTGATGCAGGGAAACAACACCCATGCGCTGGTCAAGGCGGGGACCGTGCTCCATCAGGTGAAGGCCGGGAACTACATGGGACAGAATTTCGGCGTGATCACTCTGGTCACCGAGAACGAGATCAAGCTGCGCGAACTGGTCGAGGATGTCTATGGCGACTGGGTTGAACGGACCAGCACGCTGACATTGCAGGAGCGCCAGGAGGCAGGAAAATGAGACACCGCATCGGAGTGCTGCTGACCGCAGCCGCTTTCGCAGGCCTGGCGCCCGCGCCTGCCGTGCTGGCCCAGGACGCGTCGCAGACGCAGAGCTTCGACAACCGGATCGAGGCGCTGGAGGTCGCCGAACAGGGCGGCGCGATCTACGTGCGCCTGACCCTGCGCGAGCCGCTCGCCAGCCCGCCGCCGAGCTTCAGCGTGGCCAACCCGGCGCGCATCGCCTTCGATTTTCCGGGTACCGCGAACGCCCTCGGGCGCAACGTGCAGACCATCGACCAGGGCGACCTGCGCAGCGCCAACATCGTCCAGGCCGGCGACCGCACCCGGCTCGTGCTCAACCTCACCCGCATGAGCCCCTACGAGGCGCGCGTGCAGGGTCGCGACCTCATCATCGCGCTCTCGCCGGCCGCTGCGCGCGCGGTGCAGGGCACGGCGGTGAGCGAAGCTGCGGCCAACTTCGCCGCGCCGCGTTCGAATGCGGCGGCCGCGGGCGGCCTCGCGGTGCGCGACATCAACTTCCGCCGCGGCACCGGCGGCGAGGGGCGCGTGGTGGTTGACCTGTCGAGTCCGGAGGCCGGCATCGACATCCGCCAGCAAGGCGGCAACCTGGTGGTGGATTTTCTCAAGACCAGCCTGCCCGAGCACCTGCGCCGCCGCTCCGACGTCACCGATTTCGCCACCCCGGTGACCTCGATGACCGCGCAGCAGGTCGGCGACCGCGTACGCCTGACGGTGACCCCGAACGGGCTGTGGGAACATAACGCGTACCAGAGCGACAGCCGCTTCGTGCTTGAGGTCAAGCGCGTCGTCGAGGACCCGAATAGGCTCGTAACTGGGGCGACCGGGAAGTTTCAGGGTGAGAAGCTGTCGCTCAATTTCCAAAATATCGATGTGCGCTCCGTGCTGCAGGTCATCGCTGATTTCACGGACATTAATATTGTGACGTCAGATGCCGTCCAGGGTACCGTGACGCTTCGTTTGAAGGATGTGCCATGGGATCAGGCGCTCGAAGTCGTTCTTCAGGCGAAAGGCTTGAGCTATACGAAGACGGGTGACGTGATTTGGGTTGCAACAATTGCTGAGATTGATGCGCAGCAGCAGGCGGAGGCTCGACGGCAGCAGTTGGGCCGAGAAATTGAGGAGCTAAAAACAGAGGTATTCCAGATCAATTATCATGATGCGGAGGAAATCGCAGTCTTGATTCGGGCGCAGGAGAAGGGTGGTCTGACGACCCTTAATGCGGAAGGGGCGGG
>JAKJFB010000248.1:0-313 GCA_022705125.1 Pseudomonadota bacterium | reverse complement strand
TCGCTGCGAGTGGCTCCGGTCGGGACACTGTGACCCGCCAGACTGTTTGGGATACAGGCAGGGTTGGGTTGCTCAGTGAGAGAGGCTCCGTTACTCCGGACAAGAAAAGCAATAAGTTGTTTGTCCGAGATATCGCGGCGAGTCGTGAGGCGATCGCTGGCTTCCTTAAACAGGTGGATACGCCGCCTCGGCAGGTGCTGATCGAAGCCAGAATCGTTGAGGCAAACAAGGATTTTGCGAGAGATCTCGGTGTAAGGCTGGGTGTTGGAGATAATCGGACGCGAAGCTTGGGCGGTATTGGTCAAATTGGTTT
>JAKJFB010000247.1:393-4890 GCA_022705125.1 Pseudomonadota bacterium | reverse complement strand
ACTTTCGTCGGCGCCTTGCCGTCGCGCTGCACGTAGCGCCAGCACACCCACTGCGGCAGCGCGCGCAGCTCGGCAGGGAACCTTGACAAATCGATAGAGATTGCTGACTTGCCTGCGTTTTGTTGTGCGTTCATACTTGCGCGGCCTCTCTGTAGTACCCCGGCCCCGCCCGCGTGCCACCGCGGACGGGGTCAACTTTTTTCAGGCCGCGAGCGGCTGCACGCGCAGCGCCCCGCACAGCCGCTGAATCGTCCCGTCCCGGCGCTGGTAGTACGCGCAGCCGCTGCTGCTCGTCGTCGAGCACCAGCCGCATCAGCACGTCGAACTGCTCGGCCTCGCGGTCGCGGTCGTGCAGCAGCACCATCGGCCCCGGCGTCCCCGGCACCAGCCGCGCGAACGCCGCCGCGCGCGGATACCCGATCCCACCGGCCGCGCCCGCCACCCGCCAGGCGCCCCAGCGGCTCAGCATCAGTTCGACACGTTCAGGCGTCACGAGCGGCTACTCCAGCAGGTAGTCATCGCGGAACTGCGGCAGGACCTGCACGCGCGTGCAGTTGCGCGGCTGATCCGGGATCGACACCGTCCGGCGCTCGATCGGACAGAACGCGCGGCGGAACCGGCCGATCTGCAGGTGCTCGCAGTGCGCGCATGGCGTCTGCTTGTGCCCGAGCAGCCCGAGGTATTCGAGCCGGCTGAGTTCGGCCGCGTCTGGCGAATCCGGCGGCTCCAGCGTCGCCAGCCGCGGCACCGGCGCCGGCTCATCGTCCCAGGCCATCGAGCTGCCCATCGCGCGCCCGCACCGTGCGCGCCCACTGCGCCAGCGGCACGCAGGCCGGGGGCTGGTCGCGGTGCG
This sequence comes from Pseudomonadota bacterium, assembly GCA_022705125.1. The sequence continues at coordinate 4,037 of JAKJFB010000247.1, read as the reverse complement.
CGTCCTGCGGCAGCCAGCGCACGCAGTCGTCACCGACCGCGGTCACGATCACGGTCGCCCCGCAGGGCAGTTGCGCGCGGTCCCCCACGTGTGGATTGGTCACGACATCGTGCATGGCGGCATCACCAGACGAAGCCAGTCGGCCACCGACACAGTGCGCACCCGGTGCCGCCCGGACATCGGATCGGTCTCGCTGATCTGCAGCACCGTGCCGTGCTCGTGGCTGTCGCTGACCGACTCCACGCGCACATGCAGGTGCGCCGACACCACCCGGTAATCGCCCACCGCGGGCCGCTCGCCGGCGCTCACGGGGCATCCCCGAGGACGGCATCGCGCGCCGCCCGCCAGTGCTTCGCCCACTCCGAAGGCCGTGGCCGGCCCGGCCGCCAGGTGCGCAGGTAGTAATCCCAGGCCGGAACCTCGCTCACCGGCAGCGGCTGCGGATCGGTCCACAGCAGCAACCTCGCGAACTGGCAGGCCAGCCGGTCGTCATCGACCAGCGCCCGGTGCACGGCGCCCTGCTCCGGCTCGACGCCGGCCGCCTCGCACAGCTCGCGCGCCAGTTCGTGCGTCTGCGGGTGCAGCAGCACCCCGCGCACGCCGCCGCTGGCCTCGAACTGCCACAGCCCGCGCGCCGGGCCGCCGTGGCGCTGCACACGGGCGTTCAGCCCGGATTCCTGCAGCGCGATCGCCAGCAGCATCACCCGCGCCGCGGTCGAGTTCTGGCGCTGCGGCATCCGCGCCAGCGCCGGTGCGATGATGTGCTCCAGCGCCACCCCGGGCGCGATCGGAAGCGGTAGCGGATCGGGACGCATCATCCGACCCTCAGCCCGATCAGCGCCGCGCCCGCCAGCACCAGCACCATCGCCAGCACGAACCAGACGCTGGCCTGCCGGCATAGCGCTGCAAGCTCTTCCGATGCCTCGTCCTCCTCGAAGACGTAGCCATCCATGCGCACCGTCAGCCGGTGCACGCACAGCCCGCAATACGCGCCGGCCGCCACGAACAGCGCCCCGAGCAGCGCGCCGTGATGCACCAGCCACACGCCGGCCGCCACTGTCAGCACGACCACGGCCAGCACGGCGAGCGCCGTCAGCGCCGGATGCGCGAGTAGCGCGCCCGCCCAGGTGATCCAGCGCAGCGCGCGGTTGTCACCGCTGCCATCGCTCCATCGGTATTCGCTCATCGCGCCCTCCTCGCCCCGCAGGGCATCGAACACCAGCCGCAGCAGCGGCAGCCGCTCCGCCTCAACCGGGCAGAGCGGGTCCGGCATCACGACGGAGTCCGCCGCGGCCGCAGGTCGCCCGCGCGCACGATGGCGCGGCGGGCGAGGAACCAGAGCAAGAAGCCGGAGAGGAACAGCGCCTTGACGATGCGGCTCATGGCGTGCCCATCAGCAGGGCAGCGACCCTCATTTCGAGGTCGAGCAGGGTCCCGTCATTGACGACGGTGTGATCGGCCTCGACATCGGCCGCCGCCGTCTCGCTGACGTGCTCGCGCACCGGTGCGCAGCCGGGCCGCTCGATGCGCCAGAGCACGCCGCCGTTTCTGCGGAGCATCTCGGCTTCGCCCGGGAACCGGACATCGGCGAACACGACCCCGGGCGTTGCATCCGGATGCGAAATCCGGCCGGCGAGATACTCCGCGGCCTCGTCTTCGCTGATGCACATCCAGCGGATGGCGCGGCGCATCGCGTCGATTTCCCGCTCGGCGACCAGCACCCACACATCGTGGTGCACCAGATCCCGTCCCCACTCGGTGCCGAGCGTCTGCAGCAGCTCGCGCGGCGAGCGCCCGAGCCAGTCGATAGGCTCCTCCTTCTGGTCGCGCCGCCAGTGCGCGTCGGTCAGGCCGAGCATCGTCGCCAGCCCGCGGCGCAGCGGATCGGCGAAGGCCCTCCGGGTCCACCCGGCGCGCTCCAGCACATCCGCGACCGAATCCTTGCCGGCGCCGGCAGCGCCCATCAGGCCGATCAGCTTCACGCGGCATCCCTCCCCGCGCTCGCCCGGAACACCTGCCGCTGCAGCGCCTCCAGCCGCGCGAGCAGCGCCGCCGTGTCGCGCATGTGCGCTTTCAGCGCGCGGATCGCATCGGGGAGGTGTTCGGTGTCGTCCTGATTCAGCAAGCCGTCTTCGACGATCGGCTGCATGGCCTCCAGCACCTGGCCGCCGGCCTGCATGTAGCGGCCGAAACCGCCGAGGAAGCCGCAGCCGTCCGGCACCGGCACCGCCAGCAGCCCATGCCGGGCGGCGAGCGCGTCGAGCGCCTCGGCGCGCCACGGGTCGGGCAGCGCCAGCATCCAGGGTTCTTCGAGATCGGCCGGAATCCGCTGCGCGCCATCGCGCATCCGGCTGACCTGCTTGCGCAGCGCCTCGCGGTCGGCCTCGTACACCCGCGTGTCGTCCTCGCGCGGCAGGTGCCGCAGCGCGTCGATGCGATCGTGCTCCGGGGTGCGGTCGAGGTAGCGCGCCACCATGCGCAGCGCGAATTCGGCCATCGAGGTCGCCCCGGCCGCCACGGCGCGATCGAGCGCGACGCGCAGCACGGCGCTGCGTGTGGGGCAGTGGCAGTAGGACTGTCCGGGTCTGGACGTATGCGGCATCGCGTCAATTCCTTACGCTGCATCAACAGGATGAAGCCGCGCCGCCGAAGCAGCGCAGCGGAATAGAAAGCCCGGCCGGGGGGATGGCCGGGAAAAACCACCAAGGAGGAGGAGAAGCACCGGCGCTCCGAGCTTCGCGCCGGCTCCGGGCCGGATCGGCCGGAGAAGGTAGGCACCGCCCCTGCGGGGGAATGAAGCGGTGCCAGACACGCGCAGGGGGGATTGCGCGCATTGATCGTGACTAGACCGATGCATCAGCGACGGCCTCTTCCGGGTACAGCTCACGATGCAGTCTCTGCAGCGCAACGAGCTTCGCGCCGCGAGGATCGGCGATTTTTCCGGATGCGATGCGCGAGACAGTGCACTGCGGAATCGCGGTGCGGCGCGATATCTCGTTGATTTTCAATTGTTCGCGCAATCGCGCGACCAGTTCTTTGGCGGTGGTAGGCGTCATGAGCATGACTCTATGCATTCATGCATCAAAAATCAACGCACAAATGCATCAGGCATTGACGCGCCGCATCCGCGAAAATGCACTTATGCATAATCGCCAGCACATCGACATCTTGAATCGCCTGATACGACTTGACCCACTAGGGTCGGCGCGCAAGGTCGCTGCTGCCTGCGGACTGACGCAGTCCACCTTATCCAGAATCCTGTCTGGAGAAATCGAAGACCCGCGCGACAAGCAGCTGGCACCGCTCGCCAGACGATACGGCTTGCGCGTTGAGCAGCTGCGCGGCCGGGAGCCGATCAACTGGGATGATCTCCCGACGATCCCGGCGTCGCGCTCCGTCTTGCTCGCGCCTCCTCAGCCCAACACAGCAGAAGACCGCGCCGAGTACATCCCAGACCCAGGCGCAGCAAGAACCAGGCTGGCCATGATCACCCGCATCGTCACGATGGCTGATGACGAAGTACTGCTCGCGGCGGAATGGCTGGACCGCTCATTCCCCGCCAGCTCCGGCCCGCTGCCGCCCGGCCAGCGCGACCGCACTTTCTAGCTATCACCAACTGATAGCCGGCCATGCCGTTACGGCAT
>JAKJFB010000247.1:0-255 GCA_022705125.1 Pseudomonadota bacterium | reverse complement strand
CCCCGCCGCGCTGTCTGAAATCACAGCGCGCGCAGCCGCCGGCCACATCAGCGGAGCGATCGTCCTGACCGTCACGCCCGAGCAGCAAGTGCGGGTGCAGATCCTCGGGTCTGCAGGCGACGATCTGCACCGCTGCGTCGGGCTGCTGATGGACATGGCGACAGGAGCCCTGCGCCGCTGACCCGGCGCTGGGAGGCAACCGCTACAGCCCGCGGCACCGTGCGCCGCGGGCGTTTTACTTCGCGAACCTGACCC
>JAKJFB010000246.1 GCA_022705125.1 Pseudomonadota bacterium | reverse complement strand
AGCTGGCTCGTCAGCATCCACACGAAGCCGCCTACGCTGGCAGTCTCGGGCTGCAGCAGCATGCCCACCAGTGCGGTGACGAGCAGGATCGCCATCGGGTCGTTGGCGCCGGACTCGATCTCGAGCGTGGCCTGCACGCGCTCGTTGAGCCGCACGCCGCTGTTGCGCAGGAGCGCGAACACCGCCGCCGCATCGGTGGAGCCGACGATCGCGGCGAGCAGCATGCCGAGCCGCCAGTCGACGTCCAGGATCCAGGTGGCGAAGAGCCCGAGCAGGCCCGCGGTGCCGATCACGCCCCAGCTGGCCAGCACCGCGGCCGGCCTCAGCGCCACCCGGAAGCTGCTCACCCGCGTGCGCAGGCCGCCGTCGAGCAGGATGACCGAGAGTGCCGCCTGCCCGATGAGGGAGGCGATGAAGAAGTCCTCGAAGACGATGCCGCCCGGCCCGTCCTCGCCGGCGAGCATGCCGACCCCAAGAAAGAGCAGCAGCAGCGGCAGGCCGAGCCGGGCGGAGATGGTGCTGGCAAGCACGCTGATGAACAGCAGCAGGCCGGTGAGCAGGAAGAGCGCGTTGATTCCGGTCATGCGGAGGCGAGGTTGGGGTTCGGCCGGTTGGGAGGGCGTTCGGCAAGACGGGGCGCACGCGGCAGCCCCCCACTGCGGAGAGGTGCGGACGGGCGAAAGTTCCTGCGCGTGCCCGCGCGGATGTCGCGCAGCGAAGCGCGCCGAGGTCAGCGCGTGGAGGCGCCGGGCTCGAGCGCGACCACGTGCTGCACGAGCTCGGCCAGCGAGTGCGCCCCCATCTTCTCCATCACGCGCGCGCGATGCACTTCGACGGTCTTGATGCTGATGCCGAGCACGTCGGCGATCTGCTTGTTGAGCTTGCCGACGATGATCAGCTCGAGCACCTCGCGCTCGCGCTGGGTGAGCTGCCCGAGCCGGCGCGCCGTGTCGGCCTCCTGCAGGCGGCGGTCGCGGGTCTCGCGCTCGAGGCGCAGGCACTGCTCGACCACGCGCAGCATCTCGCGTTCGCCGAAGGGCTTCTCGACGAAATCCACGGCACCCTGCTTGAGCGCGGACACCGCCATCGGCACGTCACCGTGGCCGGTGATGAACACCACCGGCAGGCCGCAGCGCCGCCGCCCGAGCTCCTCGAAGACCTCCAGCCCGCTCATGCCCGGCATGCGCACGTCGAGCAGCACGCAGCCGGTCATCCCGGGCGTGCACGCGGCGAGGAAGGCCTCGCCCGACTCGTGCACCGAGACCGCGTGGCCGTTGGCCTCCAGCATCCAGGCGAGCGAGTCGCGCAAGGCTTCGTCGTCGTCGACGACATGTACGATCTGGTCAGGCGCTGCGGGCACTGCGCTCAATTGCGGACTCCGTCGGCAGGGTAAACGTGAATATGGTACCGCCTTCGGGGTTGGCGTCGACCAGCAATCTGCCGTTGTGGAACTCGATGATCGAGCGGCAGATGTTGAGCCCCATGCCCATGCCCTCGGCCTTGGTGGTGTAGAAGGGCGTGAACAGTTGCGCCCTGCCCTCCTCGCTGATGCCGTGGCCGCGGTCGATCACCGCGACCTCGACCGCGTCCGCGTCCGCGCCGACGGTGCGCACGCGCACCACCAGCTCGCGCGCCTCGGGCAAGGTCTCGGCCATGGCGTCGAGTCCGTTGCGGATCAGGTTGAGCAGCACCTGCTCGATCATGATGCGGTCGGCGTACACCCGCGGCAGCTCCGGCTCGAGCTCGGTGTGGATGCGGATGCGGGTGCGGTGGGCGTCGATGTCGGCGAAGCCGATCGCATCCTCCAGCACCTCGACGAGATCGACCGCGCAGCGCTGCGGCTCGCTCTTCTTCACGAACTCGCGCACGCGGCGGATGATCTTGCCGGCGCGTTCCGCCTGGAAGCTCGCCTTCTGCATCGCCGCGAGCACGTCCTCCGTCCTGCCCTTGCCCGACTGCAGGCGCGTCACCGAGCCGGCGCAGTAGTTGGCGATCGCCGCCAGCGGCTGGTTGAGCTCGTGCGCCAGCGTCGAGGCCATCTCGCCCATGGTGATCAGGCGCGAGGTCTGTTCCAGGCGCTTCTGCTGCTGCAGGTTGACCTCGTCGATGTGCTTGCGGTCGGTGATGTCGGTGGCGATGCCCATGCGCACCACGCGCCCGTCCACCCAGCGCGTGGCCTGCTCGCGCACGTGGTACCAGCGCCCCGACTGCGGGTGCAGCAGCTCGCCGTCGAAGAGTTCGCGCGGCACGTCGGCGGGCGAAAGGTTGCGCGGATCGACACGGTAGTCGCCGCGCTCGGGCTGCGGCACCGCCACCCCGCGCACGGTGCGCCCGACCGCGTCGAAACCATGGATGCGCTTGAAGGCGAGGTTGGCGAAGAGGATCTCGTCGGTGCGCGCGTCGGCCACGAACACCGCGGCGTCGAGGCCGTCGAGCACCGCCTCGAAGCGCTCGTGCGCCGACTCGAGCGCGGCGCGCACGCGCTTGGGCTCGGTGATGTCGGTGATCGAGGCCATCCAGCCGGTCTGCCGGCCGGTGAGGTCGATCAGCGGGGAAAGGTAGAAGCGCGCATCGAAGCGCTCGCCGTTCTTGCGCAGGATGCGCATCTCGAAGCCGCTGCGCGGCGCGCGCCCCGACAGGGTCATCGACAGGTTGCGCTCGCATTCGGCGAGCTGCTCGGGTGGCCAATAGGGAAAGGGCGGCCCGGCGCCGACGAGCTCGTCCTCGTCGAAGCCGATCATGCGGCAGAAGGCGGTGTTCACATAGATGATGCGTCCCGACAGGTCGATCGCGCGCAGGCCGGTGACGACCGAGTCCTCCATCGCCTTGCGGAAGGCGGACTCGGCGCGCAGCGCGTCCTCGGTGGCCTTGCGTCCGGTGACGTCGTGCGCCACGGCGTAGACCAGACGCTCCTCGCGTACCGGGTTGATGCTCCACATCAGCCATTTGTAGCTGCCGTCGGCACAGCGGCAGCGCGTCTCGAAGCGCACCGGTTCGCCGCCGGCGAGGCGGCGCAACATCGCCAGCGTCTCGGAAACGTCCTCGGGATGCACGAAGTCGATCAGCGAGCACCCGGGCAGGCTCCGGGGGTCGTGCCCGAGCACGCGCTCGAAGGCCGGGTTGCAGCGCCCGAAACGACCATCGAGATCGATGACGCACAAGAGGTCGAGCGAAAGGTCGAAGAGCTGGTCGCGCTCCTTCTCCACCCGCACCCGGCGCTGCACGTGGCGGCGCAGCGTCCACAGGCTCCACACCACCAGCAGCGACAGCCCCACGATGAGCACCGCCGGCAGGTAGCGCAGCACCGCCCCACCGGGCCGGAAGGCCATCGCCTGCAGCGCGAGGCCGTTGCCCGGCGGATCGAGCGCGAGGGTAAGCGAGAGCGCCTCCTGCGCGGGCGGCAGGGCCGAGCTGAGGGTCAGCACGCCGCCATCGCGGTCGAGCACCGCAAGCCGGTATTTTTCGGCAAAGCGCGCCGGCACCAGCCGGCTCAGCATGCGCTCGATCGAATACACGGCGACGATCGCACCGAGCGAATCGCCGCGCCGCAGCACGGGCGCGTACACCTCGATCACCGCGCTGCCGCGCGCGTCGATGTAGGGCCGGCCGTAGGTCAGGCGGGCGGACAGGGCGCTGTTCTGGAAGGCCTCCACCTGGTCATCCACGAGGATCTCGCCGGCGAGCAGGTCACGGGTGTCGAAGGGCGCCGACCAGGCGATCACGTGCTCGCGGTCCACCCAGGCGAGGTTGGCGAGCGCGGGGTTGATCGCCAGATGCTCGTTGGCGCGCAGCTGGAAGTCGTCGTGGTCGAGCGTGCCCGCCGACAGGTCGCGTGCGAGCTGGACGAGAAACTCCTCGGTGGTGAGCATGGCGCGCCGGATCGACTGCTCGGTCCACTGCAGGTCGCGCGCGAGCGCGTCGCGCTCGACCGCGGTCTCGCGCGCCTGCAGCAGCCAGACGACCGCGAGCATCGACAGCGCGAGCACGGTCACCGCGAGATAGGGCATGGCCCAGTACCAGCGCGACAGGGTCGCCCGGGCGGCGGCGGAGGCTTGCATGGAGGATGGCCGGACGAGCGGCGCGGGGAGGCGGATCGGGAGCAGGATTGTTGTCGAGCGCGACCGCCCGCGTCATCCGGTGTAACCCTGATCGGGGTACACATACCCGGTGTGGATGCGGCAGCGCAGCAGACGGCGATGGGGTTTCCGCCAATTTGTGCGCTTGTTCACGCTGCCTACAGTGCAAGGATGAAACCCTTCCTCGCGCTGCTCGGGCGCGCCTTCGTGACGCTTCTGCTCCTGGCGCCGCAGTTGTCGGCACAGGCCGTCCCGGCAGAGGCCGTGGGCGCGGGCGCACGCCCGAGCGGCGGCGAGCGGGCACCGATCCGGGTGGGCGTGTCGGGGCCCTTCTCCGGTCCGTCGGCGCCGATGGGGCTGTCGATGCGCGAGGGCATCCGCATCGCCGCCGAGGAGCTCAACGCCGGCGGCGGCCTGCTCGGTCGGCGCATCGAGCTCGTCGAGCGCGACGACGAGGCGAGCAACGAGCTTGGTGCGCAGATCGTGCGCGACTTCATCCATCGCGAACGTGTCACCGCCGGACTGGGCATCGTCAATACCGGTGTCGCGCTCGCCAGCCAGCGCCATTACCAGATGGCGCGCATCCCGGTGATCACCTCGGTCGCCACCGGCTCGCTGATCACCAAGCAGTTCCAGCCCCCCGATTTCACCGAGAACTACGTGTTCCGCGTCTCCGCCAGCGACACCTTGCAGGCCGCGGTGATCGTCGAGGAGGCTGTCGGCCGGCGCGGCCTGACCCGGCTCGCGATCCTGCACGACGCCACCAACTACGGGGTGCTGGGAAGCCAGGATCTCATCGCCGCCCTGGGCACGCGCGGGC
>JAKJFB010000245.1 GCA_022705125.1 Pseudomonadota bacterium | reverse complement strand
ATCGATGCCAACATCGTCACCGCCTCGATCCGCGCAATCCTCAGCGGGGTCAATCGCCTGCAGCCGGACTGCGCCCGCGCACCCGCGGCGCGCGCAGCCTGAGCAGCGACGGCACCCGCTGCCGCTACACCTGGGACGGCCGGCTTTCGCAACCCGCGCCGGCCGGCCGCGCAGTGCTGCAGCTCGCGCAGTGATAGCCGTAGCGCGAGCTGCCGCGCACCACCTGGCGGCGTCCGCTCACCGACTGGCGCTTGCCGCAGCGCCGGCACATGAAGGTGGGAATGGTCACGCCGGCCAGCTTGGCCTGGCGCTCGGTGGCGTCGCGATACAGTTCGATCGCGCACTTGTGGCCGTAGCTGGATCTGAAGCTCATCGAACAACCCTCCCGCCGGAAAATCTTCAGGACTGCAGCGCCGCGACCTCGCGTCCGTGCAGCGCGTCGAGGCGCGCGAGCAGCGCCTGCGGCACGACTTCGACAACCGCCGCGGCGCCTGCATGGATCGCGCCCTCGTTGCCGTCCAGAGTCAGCAGCTCGCCCTCGCGCAGGATGTGACCGCCGAGTTCGAGCGTGCGCCCCGCCTCGTCGAGACGCAAGGCCTCGCAGCCGACCAGGCAGACCTTGCCGAGCTGGCGCGCGACCACCGCGGCGTGCGCAGTGCGCGCGCCACGGCAGGTGAGCAGGCCCTCGGCGAGTTCGAGCGCGGCGAGATCGCGCGTCTCGGCGTCCTGGCGCACCAGGATCAGCTTCGCCCCCGCGGCGTGGCGGGCACGGGCGCGCGCCTCGTCGAAGACGATCTCGCCACAGGCCACCCCGCTCGCCGCGCTCGCGGCGCGGCCGAGCGGCACGAGCGCGGCACCGTCGGCGCGCACGATGCGGTGCTCGGCGAGCGCGCGCACATCCAGCGCGGCGGTGCGGACACGCGCGGTTTCCGCATCGATCACGCCCTCGTCGAGCAGGTCGAGCGCGATCCGCGCCGCCGCTTGCGGCGTGCGCTTGCCGGCACGCGTCTGCAGCAGGTGGAGCACGCCCTGCTGCACGGTGAACTCGAAGTCCTGCATGTCGCCGAAGGCGCGCTCCAGGCGGGCGGTCACGTCGAGCACGGCCTGCCACACCGCGGGGGCGACCGCGGCGAGCTCGTCGTGGCCGTGCGCGCTGCGCCGGCCGCTGACCACGTCCTCGCCCTGCGCGTTGAAGAGGAAATCCACCCATGGCCGCGGCTCGCCGCTGCTCGGGTCGCGCGTGAAGCCCACGCCCGCGCCCGACAGCCCGCCGGCGTTGCCGAACACCATGCGCTGCACCGTGACCGCGGTGCCCATGTCGTCGGCCAGGCCGTGCATCGCGCGGTAGGCGCGCGCCTTGTCCGCATGCCAGGACGCGAACACCGCGGCGATGGCCTGGCGCAGCTGCTCGTGCGCATCCTGCGGGAAGGCCTCGCCGGCTTCGCGCCGGTAGGTGTCGAGGTGGCGGGCGGCGAGCTCGCGCAGCGCCGCGAAGTCGAGCACGCGCTCGTCGCCCTGGCCGCACTCGCCACACTCGCCGCGCACGGCCTCGAGGTCGGCGTCGAAATGCTGCGCGTCGATCCCGGCGACCACCTCGCCATAGCCGGCGATCAGGCGCCGGTAGGCATCCCAGGTCAGGCGTGGATGGCCGCTGACGCGCAGCAGGCCGGACAGCGTGGTCTCGGTGAGGCCGATGTCGAGCAGGGTCTCCATCATCCCCGGCATCGACACCGGCGCACCGGAGCGCACCGAAAGCAGCAGCGGATGGCGCGTGTCGCCGAGGCGCAGCCCGCTCAGGCGCTCCAGCTCGGCGAGCGCCGGCCGCCACGCGGCCTCGGCGAGCGCGCCGGGTTCGGCACACCATCCGGTACCGATCACGAAGGCCGGGGGCACCGGCAGGCCGAGCGCGGCCATGCGCGCGAGGTTCCACGCCTTGGAGCCGAGCGCCTCGGCGCTGCAATCGGCGGGCAGGGGCGCGTCGGCGTGGATCAGGCGGACGACACGACGGGCGTCGGCCGGCGCGGCGGCGGACGCCGCATCGGGATGCGCCATCATCGGACTCTCCTCGTTGTGTTGCGCGCTCATCGCCCCACCCCCGCGCGGCTGAAGACCAGCCGGCGCAGGCCGTAGCCGGTCGCCAGCAGCCAGTCGGTGGCCGACTCGAGCGCTTGGGCGAAGTCCGTGCTCAGGTTCAGCGTCGCCGCGTCGCTGACGTGCTCGGCGAGCGCGCGGCGCACGTCGCGCAGCAGCACGTCGCACTGGCGCTCGGCGTTGAGCACCCGCCACAGCGCGGCGACGAACGCCTCGTGGTCCTCGGCGCTGCTGTCCTCGCCGAATCCGCGCGCAATCTCGAGCGCGCGCACGTGGTCCTGCGCCGCACCGAGCACCGCGTCGGCGAGCAGCTGCATGGTCTGGTGCACCTCGCCGCGCCAGCCCTGGTGGTGATCGGCGGCGATCAGCGAGAGCAGGAAGGCGGCCTCCTCGAGCGCGTCGGCGACGTCGTCGGCGGTCTCCACCAGCTCGGCGAAGGCCTCCCAGCGCGGTCGCGCCTCGGCGCGCGCACGTGCGTCCATCACCAGCTGGTCGGCGCGGCGCTCCCAGTCCTTGGCGCGCTCGGAGAATTCGCGCGCCGCCTTGCGGTCGCGCTCGTGGCCGTGGGCGAGGCCGTCGCGCAGACCCTCGGCGAGCGCATGGCAGTAGGCCGCGTGTTCGGCGAGCAGGTCGAACTCGTCGTGCCGGTGCAGGTAGCGCGCGAGCAGCAGGCGGGTGTCGTCCGCGACCAGCGCGAGCGGCTGGCGCTGCTGCATCGCCGCGCTCGCCAGCGCCATGCTCTCGAGTACGAAGGCGCGGGCCTTCTCGGTGCCGAGCACGCCGTCGAGGCGGTCGCCGATGCGGAAGTACTCCGGCCCTAGCGCCTGCATCGCGCCGAACACCAGCTGCTCGCCGCCGGCGGCCAGCCAGGCCATGTGACCGACGCGCCGGCGTGCGGCCTCGGCGAGGATCGCCACCGCGTCGGTCTTGCCGACGAACTGTTCGAGCCGCTTGCGCGCGCGGTTCCAGTCGATGAGGAACACGATGCGCGTGCCGATGCCCTCCAGCACCCCGCACAGCGCCTCCTCGTCCGCACAGTCGAAGGTCGCGGTGCCGACGTAATAGGTGGCGCCGAAGTTGAGCCCGGCGCTGGTGCGCGCCTGCGGCTCGCTCCAGTTGGCGCCGACCTCGCACAGCAGCGACTGGAAGAAGGCGAAGCGGCGACGGTGGAGATCGGAGTAGGTGAGCACGACGCGCAGACCCTCGACCTGAATCACCAGCACGTGGGCGTCGTTGGTGCCGATGTCGTTCTGCAGCAGCAGGCGCGCACCGTCGCGGGTGGCGGCGGTGTCCAGCCCGGGATGATCGAGCTTGAGCGCACGGGTGGCGTTGAGCCCGCGCATGAAGGCGGCGATGCGCGAGCGATCGGTCGCATCCACCTGCCATACGTGGGCGCCGTCGATGGTCTCGCTGGAGAGCTCCGAAGCGAGCCGGTTGAGCGCCTTGTGCAGGTCCATCACCAGCAGGTGCAGGCTGTCGTCCTTGCCGCGCTTGCCGCTGGTGAGCGCGTGGAGCTGGGCCGACGACAGCGTGTCCGGCGCGAGCGCTTCGAGCCAGGCGCACCAGTGCGCACAGCGCGCGGCGAAGTCCGCATCGCCTTCGAGCGGGCGCGCCATGGTGCACAGGTCCTCGGCGAGCAGGCCGGCCAGCCGGTCGAGCCCGGCCACATGCAGCTCCTTGCCCTCGCGGTAGGCGGTGGCCGGCAGCTGCGCCAGCCAGGGCGCATCGACTCCGGCGACGGCGAACTCGCGCGCGAGGTCGAGCGCGCGGGCGTCGCCGCGCTGCGCGCAGTCGTGCGCCGCCTGCAGCACGCTGAGATAGAGCTTCAGTCGATCGTTGGCGGCCAGCGCCGCACGCACGCGCGCCGGCCTGAGCAGTTCCGCCTGTCCCAGGCTGGCGACGGCCTCGATCTTCTCCATGACATCCTCCCGGTATTCGTGAAGGATTCTGTGGGTGAAATGTGACAGTCATGTCACGATGAATCCGCACCTTGCTGCGCTGCGCAAGACACGCTTCACGAAAGCGCAATACGGCTGTCAAGCGCCGGGCGCAGATTATGTTCAACGACCAGCGCGCGATCGTCGGGCGGGGTAGCGGCCCCCTCCGCACGGGATGCGCACGGAGGCGATTTCTCATGCCAGCTTCACGACGGGGCGGCAAACGGCCGGCGACGGCCCCTTCTGCCAAGCATCAACCGGACCGGGGCGCGCACCCGGCCCCGCCCGACTCGAACGGCCACAATGGCCGCATGGTCTCCAATGGCCGCAACGGCCTCCCCGACGGACGGGCGGTTTACCGCCACATCGCCGCGATCGGCGAGGGCCTGACCGCACGCGCCGACCCCTTCGGCATCGCCGCACCCATCCTGCATGCGCAGATGGCCTGGCTGATGCATCCGCAGGAGCTCGGCGAGCGCCTCGCCGGCCTCGGCACCGACCTCTGGCAGCTGCAGTGGCACACCTGGCGGCGCGCGCTCGGCCTGCCCAGCGCCGACCCGGTCAAGCCGCACGCCGACGATCCACGCTTCGCCGACCCCGTATGGACCGACTCGGCCACCTGGGACCTGGTGAAGGAGTGGTATCTCGCCTTCACCCACCACGTCCAGGACATGCTCTACGAGACCCCCGGGCTGTCCGGCAAGGAGCGCCGGCGCGCGGCGTTCTGGTGGCGCAAGTGGCTCAACGCGGTGGCGCCGACCAACTATCTCTGGTCCAACCCGATCGCGCTGCGACGCTTCATCGACACCCGCGGCCACAGCCTGTGGCAGGGCTGGCAGAACATGCTCGCCGACCTGCAGGCGGGCAACGTGCGCATGACGGATCCCGACGGCTT
>JAKJFB010000244.1 GCA_022705125.1 Pseudomonadota bacterium | reverse complement strand
AGGCCCTCGGCGAGGCGTGGCGCGTCCACCACCGGCGGCGGCGCGGCGGCGCCGAGGCGCTCGATGCGCGCCTGCATCGGCGTTTCGGTCTCCCAGTCGGCGAAGAACTGGCGGAAGGTCACGCGGAAGGTGTCCGGCGTGGTGCGCAGCCAGTTGCCCGGCTGCGGGTGCGGGCTGCAGATCAGCTCGAAGCTGCCGTCGGCCTCGACGTGGATGTCCCCGCCGAACAGCGTGTGCGCGACCTTGCCGCCCCACGGCGTGTTGCCGGTCTCGACCGCGGTGACCGCGAAGTAGCGCGCCGTGCCGCGGTGGCCGCTGATGCGGTAGGTGTCGGTGCCGTTGATCGGACCGCCCACGTAGACCGAATCGGGGTTGTCGCCGCCCTGTTTGCGGATCGGGTCGAAGTAGTGGATCAGCTCCGGGTGCAGCGGGTCGTTGTTCTCGAGGTGGAACTGCAGCGCCAGAGCGATGTTGCCGGCGAGCGTGCGAAAACCCTCGGCGCGCGAGAGATCGCCGGTGGGTACCTGCGGGCGGAATGGCAGCCGGCCCGCGCTCTTCAGTTGCTCGCAGAAATCGTCCCAGGCGGCGCTGAGCAGCGCGTCTTCGTTGGTGGTGTCGGCGGTCACGGCTGGCTCCTCCCGGTGAGGCGGTTGATGGTCGTGTCGATCAGCCCGAGCAGGTAGGGCCTGTCGTAATAGCGGGGATCGAGCAGCGCGTCGCAGGCGAGGCCCGCGACCAGGTGCATCAGCTCGTTGGCGGTCGCGACCGGATCGATGCCGGCGGGTGCCTGGCCCAGCGCGCGCGCGGCCTGGAGGTCGGCGACGAAGCGCTCGCGCGTGCGGTCGAGGCGTGCGCGCTGGGCCCTGCGCGCGCCGGCATTCACCGCGGCCACGCTCCAGACGCACAGGCGGATCTTCCAGTCCTGGCGCGATTCCGCGTCGAGCGGCAGCACGCACCGCAGCCGCTCGCGCAGCGCGTAGGCCTGACGCGCGACCTCGTCGAGCTCGGGACCGACCAGCACGAAGTGCAACGGTTCGCCACGCATGCCGCCGAGCATCGAGGCCGGCGTCGGGAATGCCTCGACGCCGGCCAGGTTCGCGAGCTCCGCGTCGACGCGTTCGATGATTTCCTGCTGGCTCGCTTCCCGTTCGGACCAGTGACGCAGGTGCACCACGATACTGGCTTCGCTGACCTGCCCCGCCTGCCCCTGCCCGATCGTGGAGAAATAGGCCTCGATCCCGGGCTGGCGCTTCAGCACGTCCTCGACGCGCGCCAGCCGGTCCACGGCGTGCTCGATCGAGGATCCCAGCGGCACCTTCACGGTGACCGAGAAGTAGCCCTCGTCCATCTCGGGGAAGAAGCCCTTGCCGATCTGTCCGAACAGCCACAGGCTCGACGCCACCGCGAGCACCGTGGCCAGCACGACGCTCCAGCGCGCGCGCAGCGTGAGCGCGACCATGCGCCGGTAGTGGCGCTCCAGCGCGTCGAGGGCGCCGCCCAGCCGCCGCGCGATCGCACCCTCGCCCGAATGCAGGCGCAGGTGGCGCGAGCACAGCATGGGCGTCAGCGTGAGGGAGACGAGCAGCGAGGCCAGCACGCCGACGCTGACCACGACGGCGAAGGCCTCGAACATGCGCGCCACGATGCCTTCCATGAAGATCACCGGCGCGAAGATGCTCACCAGGGTGAGCGTCGCGGCCACCACCGCCATCGTCACTTCGCGCGCGCCCTCGATGGTCGCGCTCAGCCGGTCCGCCCCGGTGCGCTCGCCGTGGCGGAATATGCTCTCGAGCACCACGATCGCGTCGTCGACCACCACGCCGATCAGCAACAGCAGGCCGAGCAGCGTCATGGTGTTGAAGGTGTAGCCGAGGAAGTAGATCGCGGCCACTGCGCCCAGCAGCGAGACCGGGATGGCCGCCGAAACGATCGCGGTGGCGCGCAGGTTGCGCAGGAAGCCGAGCACCACGAGCGCCGTCAGCAGCGTGCCGAGCACCAGGTGCTCTTCCAGCGCCGCGACGATCTGCCCGATCAGCTCGCCTTCGTCGTGCGCGATGCCGATCTCCAGGCCCGCGGGCAACTGCGGCACGATCTCGGTCTCGAGCCGCCGCTTCACCTCGTTCACGATCTCGACCGTGTTCGCCCCGGTGACCTTGACGACGCCGATGCCTACCGTCGGTTCGCCGTTGAAGCGCGCCAGCACGCGGAAGTCCGCCACACCGTCCTCGATGCGCGCCACGTCGCCGAGGCGGATCGGCGCACCCTCGCGGTGCGCCACGATCATCCCGGCGAGCGACTCGAGATCGTGAAACTCGAGGTCTGCCTTCAGCAGGTCCTCCCCGGTGCCGCCGACCAGGAAGCCGCCCGGCAGCCGCACGTGCTCGCGCCGGAACGCGGCCTGGATGTCCTGCACCGTCACGCCGAAGGCAGCCATGCGCTCGAGCTCGAGCTCGACGCGGATCGTGCGCTCGCGCTCGCCGCCGATGCGCACCTCGCCCACGCCCGCGATCGTCTCCAGCCTCTTCTTCACCTCGTTCTCGGCGTAGACGTTCAGCTGCTGCAGCGTGCGGTCGCCGCTGAGCGTGAGCCACATCACCGGGGTGCCGCCGATCTCCACCTTCGCGACCACCGGCGGGTCGGCCTCCTCGGGCAACTGCGGAAGGATCTGGTTGATCTTGACCTGCACCTCGTTGAAGGCGACGTCGATGTCCTTGTCCATCTCGAACTTCACGCGCACGATCGAGCGGTCGGGCGCCGATATCGATTCGACGTGGTCGATGCCGGCCACGCCGTTGACGACCTTCTCGATGGTGTTGGTGATGCTAGAGTCGATGATCTCGGGGTTGGCGCCGGGCAGGCGCGTGACCACGGTGATCATCGGGAAGTCCGCCTCGGGGTTGCGGTCGACGCCGATGCGATCGAAGCTGATCACGCCGAACAGCACCAGCACGCCGGATAGCATGTACGCCAGCACGTGCCGGCGTACCGAGATTTCGGGCAGGTTCACGGCGCGTTCCCCGCCAGGCGTACCGGCGCGTCGTCACTGAGGTAGGCGGCACCCTCCGCGGCCACCGTCTCGCCCGCGGCGACACCTGCGATGATTTCCACGAGCCCTTCGAGGCGCTCCCCCGTGCCGACCACGCGCTGCTCGGCCCTGCCGTCGCGTATCACGTAGACCACCTCGCCCGCGGGGCGACGTATCACGCTCTGCTCGGGCACCACCACCGCGTCGGCGTGCGTCTCCAGCACGATCTCGCCGCGCACCGTCGCATCGGGACGCCACGCGCCGGGGTTCTCCACGTCCACGATGGCCCACACCGCGCGGTTGGCCGCGCCCACCGCGGGGCGCAGCTCGGTGATCACGCCCGTCGCGTGCGTGTCCGGCGTGAGCGGCGAGCCGAGCTTCACCGCGAGCCCCGGCGCCAGCCCGGCCGCGAGCGGCTCTGGCACCGGCAGCAGCGCGCGCAGGCTGGCGCTGGTCGCGATCTCGAACAGGGGGCTGCCACGTCTCACGAAATCGCCCACCGAGACCATGCGCTTCTGGATGCGCCCGGCGAGCGGCGCGCGGATCACGGTCTTCGCCAGCTGGTCCTCGACGATGCGCAGCTGCGCCTCGACGGCATCGCGCTGCGCGCGCAGCACCGCGAGCTGCGCCTCGGCGTCCTCGAGCTGCTCGCGCGATATCAGCTCTCTGGCCGCGAGCGTGCGAAAGCGCTCGACGCGGCGCTCCTCGTTGGCGAGCAGGGCGCCGATGCGCCCGAGATCCGCCTTCGCGGCCCGTACTTCCAGCGTGACGGAAGTCGCATCCAGTTCGGCCAGCGTGGCGCCGGCGGCGATTTCGGCGCCCTCGTCCACCGCCAGCTCCAGCACGCGACCGTCGATCTCGGCCGCCACCAGCGGCGCGGCGCGGCTCTCGAGGCGCCCGATCGATTTCAGTACCACCGGCACGTCCTGCACGGTCGCCTCGGTCACGCTGATCAGCGTGCCGGTGGGCGCGGGCGGCGTTTCATCCTTCTTGCCGGAGCAGCCGGCAGGCAGCGCGAGCACGAGGCACAGCGTGGGGATCAGGGCAATTCGACGCGGCATCACGGGGCATCCTGGCGAACAAAGACCCGCGTGAGCAGGGTCATGACATGGCGGGCGATATCTTCGGGGCGCTCGGGCGGCTCGACGCGTCCCGCAAGGTAGCGCCGCAGCGGAGCGGTCTGGAAACTGAACAGCACCAGCCCGATCACGGAATCGGCCAGCATGTAGGAATCCAGGTCCGGGGCCAGCTCGCGCGCCAGCGCAACGATGGCCGCGTGCGGATGGCGGAAGACGTGCTCCGCCAGCAATTCGAGACGCGCTTCGTCGCCGTCGAGCAGTTCGCGCTGCACCAGCTTGCTGAACTCCTCGTCGCCGGCCGCCAGGGCCACAAACCCCGTGACGAAACCGCTCAAGCGCTCGAGCGGTGAGCGCTCGCTCTCCAACGCGGCGAGGAGGTCCGACTCGTTGCGCGCAAAAGCGTGCTCCATCGCGGCGAGATAGAGCGCCTGCTTGTCGGGAAAGTGATGGTACAGGGCAGCCGCGCTGATGCCGACCTGGGCGGCGACGTCGCGCACCGAAACGCCCGCGTAGCCGGCGCCCGCGAACAGCGTGATCGCGCGTTGCAGTATCTGCTGCCGCGTGTCGCCCTCGGGCGAGGCGGGACGCAGGGCCATGCCGACTCCTTACCTAACGTTTGTTAAGGAAAGCCTAGGCCCACCCCGCACCACCTGTCAACGCGCAAAACTGCGCGATCATGCCGGGCCGCATGTGACTCGGGCCCGTAGGTCGGGTTTCAACCCGACACGGATTCGGTACCGCCCATCCCGCCGCTTCCTCGCAGTCGCCAGTCGCCAGTCGCCAGTCGCCAGTCGCCAGTCGCCAGTCGCCAGTCGCCATGAATGCCGTATATGGTC
>JAKJFB010000243.1 GCA_022705125.1 Pseudomonadota bacterium | reverse complement strand
CCCGCGCGGATCCGCCTCGCTGCACGACTCGCCATGCGCGCGCGCGTCGTAGCGGATCACGCGCACCGCGGGCGCGAGCCCGGACCAGTCGAACACGCCGCTCGCCGCGTCGGCGCGCATGCTGCACTGCAGTGCATGGCCCCAGACGAAGGGCACGCCGCGGCCGCTGCCGGCCGAGACCGCGAGCTTCCTGCCCGACGCCGGCTCGATCGTCGTCCAGCGCCGTGTCGCGCTCATGGTGCAGACCCCGCGCCTGCCAGTTCCTGCAGCGCCGCCAGCTGCCGCTGCAGCAGCCGGGCCAGGGCGGGCAGGTCCGGCACCGCCCGGCGGCAGGCCACCAGCCCGAAATTGAGCCTGCCGTTGAAGCTCCAGGCCGTGATGTTGAGCGCGACGCCCTCGAGCAGCGGGCCGCCGGAGATCAGTTCCTCCACGTCGAAGCCCGGCATCGGCGCGCCCTGGCGCGGACCCTGCACGTTGGACACGATCAGGTTCATCGCCCCGGCGCGGCGCTCCGCCAGGCGGAAATGCACCTTGAGGCGCTGGAGCGCGGTGTACAGCAACGGTGGTATGTAGTCCGCCCAGCTGTGGAAGGTGTTCCGCCCGAGCAGCTCCAGCAGCTCCTTGCTCGCCGCCATCGCCTCGCGCGTGGCGGCATAGCGCGCGCGCGCCTCGCCGATGTCGGTCCGCAGGTAGACGGTGACCCCGGAAGCCGTGTTGCCGAACACGCGCTTTGCGCCGGCCTGCTCGACGCCGGCGGCCGGCACCGAGGCCACCAGCGGCTGCGCCGGCAGCCGCTTGCGCTCCAGCAGGTATTCGCGCACAGCGCCGGCCACCATGGCCATCACCACGTCGTTCACGGTGCCGCCGAGACCCGACTTGATCGCCTTGATGTCCTCGAGCGCGAACCGCACGGTCGCGAAATCGCGCTGCCCGCACAGCGAGCGGTTGAAGGGCGTCGGCGGCACCTTGCTCGGCAGCGGGATGTCGAGCGCCCGCGCACGGTGGCGCAGGTAGATGCGGTGCAGGGTACGGACCGTCTGCCCGATCAGCGCCGGGAGGCGCCAGATGTCCATGAGCTGGTCGCGCAGCGCATCGCGTAACAGCCTGCCCGGGGACGGCACGGCTTCGGGCTGCCAAGGCACCGGCATGGCAGGGGCCGGTTCCTGCCCGCCGGCTCCCAGCATGCGCTCGAACTGGTTGACCGACGCCTGGCCGTCGGCGATCGCGTGGTGCAGTTTCACGACGAAGGCGACGCGACCGCCCTCGAGGCCCTCGACCATCCACAATTCCCACAGCGGTCGCGAATGATCGAGCGGGTGGGAGGACACTTGCGCGATCACCTCGTCGAGCTCCGCGGCACCGCCCGGTTCCGGCGCCGCGAGCCGGTGCACGTGCAGGTCGATGTCGAAATCGGGGTCCTCGATGACCACGGGATGGTGCAGGCCGAGCGGCACCGGGACGATGCGGCGCCTGAATCCGGGAATCTGGTCCAGTGATGCGCCTATCGACTGCTTGATCTCGCGCAGGCCTGGCGCGGTCCCGCCGGTGTGCCGCCCGATGAGGATCTTCAGCGTGTGCATCGGCGTGGTCTGCGTTTCCTGGTACAGGAAATACGCATCGTGTCCGCTCAGCCGAAACATGCCGCCACCTCCGCGCGCGCTGCCATCGCCTTCAGCGCGCGGACCGCGCCATGCGCGCGCTGAGCTCGCGGCAGGCCTCGAGCAGCGCCGTGGCATACGCCGGCTCCCTCACCGCGACGTGCCCGCCGTCGAACTCGCTCACCCGTGCCCCGTCGATGGCCTCGGCCATCCGCCGCTGCTCCGCCTGCGGGAACAGCCTGTCGCGCAGCGTGACCAGCACGGTGGTCGGCACGCGGATCTCGTGGAGCCACTCGAGGCTGCGAAAGCGCATGGTCGAGCGCACCGCGCCACCGATGGCCCTAGGGTTATGACCGGTGAATTCCCCCATCGACACGCGCAGCGGACCCGGCTCGCGTCGCCCGGACCCTGCCCCGCCCAGGCGTTGCAGCAACGCCACCGGCGCACGCAGCAGACAGACCTGCAGGTGCACCAGCCGCACGGCGGCTTCCATGACTGCGGGACCGACGAGCTGCGTGGCACGGCCGTATTGCGGCGAGCCCCAGTCGACACCGGAGAGCACCAGCCCGCTGATCAGGCCGCCGTGACGGCGCGCCACGTACTGCGCCACCATGCCGCCCATCGAGTAGCCGACCACGATCACGCGCTTCAGGCCCAGCACGGCGATCAGCGCGGCGATGTCGTCGGCGCAGTCCTCCAGCGTGAACCGGCGGCGGTGGAAGCGGTCACCGCCATGGCCGCAGAGATCGGGCGCAATCACGCGGAAGTGCCGGCTGAGCGGCGCGAAGGCGTGCATCCAGTTCAGCCCCGATGTCGCCAGGATGCCGTGCACCAGCAGCACGACCGGCGCATTCGCCGGACCGCTCGCTTCGCGGTAGCAGATCTCCGCGTCGAGCACCCTGACGGTCGCCAGCGGCGGCAGGTCCAAGATGGACGCGGCCGGAATATCGGAACTCACCGCCTCACGATTCATGAGCGCACCGTTTGCCGCGGCCCGGTGGCCGGGATTGACCGGGACACGCTGGAATCTACTGCGATTGGCAGGCCGAGTCCAACCCGCGCACCGCCCACGCGGCGGGAATCCGCAAAACCTTGATCTGCGTCGTCAACGATGACGCGGCCTTGTGTGCGAGAATCCGCAGCCACGTCCCGTTCACCCGCAGGAACGCGCGATGCTCCAGCTCTCCGAGTCCGCCAACCTCTTCGTCAGCACCGAGACCGACACCGGCTACCAGCACACCGCCGGGCTGGTGATACTCGATGCCGGCGCGTCGCGCGATTTCTGCTTCGAAAAGCTCAAGGCGTTCGTCGTCGAGCGCATCGACCCGATCCCCCAGTTCCGCTGGAAACTGCGGGAAGTTCCCTTCGGTCTCGACCTGCCGTACTGGGTCGAGGACGACCAGTACAGCATCGACCGGCACATCCACCGCATCGCTGTGCCCGCGCCCGGCGACATGCGGGCGCTGACTGAGCTCGCCGGCTACCTCTACAGCCGCCGCCTCGACCGCAGCAAACCGCTGTGGGAACTCTGGTTCATCGAGGGCCTCGCGGGCAGGCGCTACGCCCTGCTGCAGAAGCTGCACCACTGCATGATGGACGGCCAGGGCGCGCAGAAGATCGGCGAGGCTCTCTGCGACTTCGAAGCCGATCCGCCCCCGCGGCCCATCCCGCCCGAGTTCCTCGGCGCAGCGACCGGCGGCGCGCCGTCGGAACTGCAGCTCTACGCGCGCACGGTCGGCAATCTGCTGCAAGCTCCTGCGCGCGCCGGCCGCCACGCGCTGTCGATGCTCCGCCCTGCCATCGCGGCGCTCGGCCAGCCGGAGAAGCCGCGCTCGGGCGCGCGGCCCGCAGCCGCACCCGCGCTGCCCTGCAACGGCGTCATCGGCAAGGAGCGCGGCTTCGCCTGCCTCTCGCTGCCGCTGGCGGACATCAAGCGCGTGAAGAACCGTTTCGAGGTGTCGATCAACGACGTCGTGCTCGCGCTGACCGCGAGCTCGATGCGCAATTACCTGCTGCACCTCGGCGTGCTGCCGCGGGAATCGGCGCGCGCGAACATCGCTGTCTCCCTGCGCAAGGAGGGCGACGACGCCGCCAGCAACGCGATCACTTCGGTGAACCTTGCCCTGCACACCGAGCTTGCGGACCCGGTGGAACGCCTGATGGCGATCCACTCCGAGACCGGTGCGGCCAAGCAGGCGGCCCGCAGCGGGAGGTCGTCGATCTACGAGCTGATCAACTCGTTGCCGCCGTTCGCCCTCGCGGTGCTGAACAAGGCACTGACGCCCGCGATGATGCTCGACACGATGCGGTGCAACTTCATCGTGTCCAACGTCAAGGGCAGCGCGCGCCCGATGTACGTGGCCGGCGCGCGCCTCGAGGCGATGTACCCGATGTCGCTGCTCGCGAACGGCATGGGCCTCAATTTCACCTGCGTCAGCTACGTCGACAACATCGACTTCGGCATCATCTACGACGTCGACCTGGTGCCCGATGCGTGGCGGATCGCCGAGGGCCTGCGCGAGGCGCTCGCGGAGTACCTGCGGTTCGACACCAGGGCAAAGCCGCGGCGGGCGAAGCGCGCCGCCGGCCCGGCCCGCAAGGTCACGCCACCGCGCGCCGCCAAACGCAGGCAAACGGTCACGCCGCGGCGGCCTAGAGCCTGAGCTCGCCGGCGCGCAGGCGCTGGTACGTCGCGTCGTCGAGCACGCGGTAACAGCCGGCGGCATCGTCGCGGAAATAGACGGGCGACGCGTCGTCGCCCGGCGCGAAGCCCTGCCGCTGCAGTTCGACCTTGCGCACCTTGAAGGTGCCGGTCATCTCGATCTCCCCGATCACTCGCAGGAACACCGGGCGCGCATAGGCGGGCAGGCGCTCGACGTGGTGGTAGAACTCCGGTCCCGACAGATCGATCGCGCGCGACAGCGCGAGCGCCGCCATCCCCGCACGCCCTTCCGCGCCCGGCACCTCGACCCCGTAGACCACGGCGACATCGACGCCGGGGAAAGCCGCAAGCGATTCCTCGACTTCCTGCGTCGAGACGTTCTCACCCTTCCAGCGGAAAGAATCGCCGATGCGGTCCACGAAGTAATAGAAGCCGTCAGCGTCGCGCTTCAGCAGGTCGCCGCTGCGAAACCACGCGTCGCCGTGCTGGAGCACGTCGTGCACGATCTTCGCGCGCGTGGCCTCCGCCGAGGTGTAGCCCTCGAAGCGGACCAGCTCGGGCTTGTTGCCGCTCGCGATCCGGCCGAGCAGCTCGCCGGGCTCGCCGACCGCGCACGCCACGCAGAGACCGTCGGCATCGCGCACGTGCGCCTCCTTCTCGACGTCGAAGCGCACCAGCGCCGCCGTGATGCCGGGCATC
>JAKJFB010000242.1:2613-4980 GCA_022705125.1 Pseudomonadota bacterium | reverse complement strand
GCCGCCGAGCTCGAGCACTGCCTGCAGCGCGCCGGGCTGGAACTGAAGCTCCAGGAAAGCGATCTGCGGCTGCTGAGCGCACAGAAGTTCGCGCTCGGGCGCGAGCGCCACATGATCGCGCTCAACACGGAGGTCGCGCTGGGGAATGCGTCGATGAACCCGCGGCTCTACTGCACGGTGGAGCGCGGCGGCGAGATCAGCCTGGTGCAGAGCATGCCGCGCCTGCCGCACCGGCCGGCGGCGGCACTCGTGGCGAACTAGGCATCGTGCGGCATCCGGGGTGAGCGGTCTTCGCAGCGACCATCACCCCGGCGGGCCCGCGCCGCGCCTCGCGCAGGCGGCTCAGGCCCTGGGCAGCGTGACCCCGGTCTGGCCCTGGTACTTGCCGCCACGATCGCGGTAGGAGGTCTCGCAGACCTCGTCGCTCTCGAAGAACAGCATCTGCGCCACGCCCTCGTTGGCGTAGATCTTGGCGGGAAGGTTGGTGGTGTTGGAAAACTCGAGCGTCACGTGCCCTTCCCACTCGGGCTCCAGCGGCGTGACGTTCACGATGATGCCGCAGCGCGCGTAGGTCGACTTGCCGAGGCAGATCGTCAGCACGCTGCGCGGGATGCGGAAGTACTCCACGGTACGCGCCAGCGCAAAGGAATTCGGCGGGATGATGCACGAGTCCGACTTGATGTCGACGAAGCTTCGCGGGTCGAAGTTCTTCGGATCCACCGTCGCCGAGTGCACGTTGGTGAAGATCTTGAACTCGTCCGAGCAGCGCACGTCATAGCCGTAGCTCGAGGTGCCGAAGGAAATGACCTTGCCGGCCGCCGTATGCCGCACCTGGTCGGGCTCGAAGGGGCTGATCATGCCGTGCTCGGCCGCCATGCGGCGAATCCACCTGTCCGATTTGATCGACATCGCTGTGCTGCTTCCCGATTGAGTCCTGGTGCCCGGCGCGAGGTGCTCGGCGCCCCGACCGTGGGTTCGACTGTAGGTCCGGCTTCAGCCGGACATTGCGCCAGTCCGGCTGAAGCCGGACCTACAGCCGGACCCAGGGCGCGCCGGGGCGCCATCTTAGCCGCTGGCCCCGGCCGCGCAAAGCCGCGCGCGGCTCAGTCGTTGGTGACGGTGATGCTGGGCACCTGCACCTGCTGCGCGTTGCGCCGCAGCAGCTCGAGGCCCATGCGCCGCGCCACGTCGCGGTAGATCGCGCCGAGCGGGCCGTCGGGATCGGCGGCCACGGTGGGCTTGCCGCCGTCGGTCTGCTCGCGGATGCGGATGTCGAGCGGCAGCGCGCCGAGCAGCGGCACGCCGTATTCGCGCGCCACGCGCTCGCCGCCGCCGGCACCGAACAGGTGCTCGGCGTGCCCGCAATTCGAGCACACGTGCACCGCCATGTTCTCGACCACGCCGAGCACCGGGATGCCGACCTTGGCGAACATCTCGATCCCCTTCTTGCAGTCGAGCAGCGCGATGTCCTGCGGCGTGGTGACGATCACCGCGCCGCTCACCGGCGCCTTCTGCGCGAGGGTCAGCTGGATGTCGCCGGTGCCCGGCGGCATATCGACGACCAGGTAGTCGAGGTCGCGCCACAGCGTCTGCGCGATCATCTGCTGCAGCGCGCCGCTGGCCATCGGGCCGCGCCAGACCATCGCGGTCTTCTCGGTGACCAGGTAGCCCATCGACATGGTCTGCAGGCCGTGCGCCTCGATCGGCACGATGAAATTGCCCTCGCGCCCCTCGGGACGCTGGTGCTCGGGCACGCCGAGCATGATCTGCTGGCTGGGGCCGTAGATGTCGGCGTCCAGCAGCCCGACCCGCGCGCCCTCGCGCTGCAACGCGAGCGCCAGGTTCACCGCGGTGGTCGACTTGCCGACGCCGCCCTTGCCCGAGGCGACCGCGATCAGGTTGCGCACGCTGTCGAGCCCGGGCGCATCGCCGCGCCGTGGCGTGGGCGCGATGCGCACCTCGAAGTCCATGCGCAGCGTGGCGCCCGCCGCGAGCGGCTCGCGCAGCCCGGCTGCGGGAATGCCCGCGTGCACGGTGGCGACCACGATGTCGCCGCGCCGCTCCAGCGCCGCGAGTTCGGTCCATTCGCCGAGCGGCGCCTCGATGCCTTCCACGCGGCAACTGGCGAGTACGCGGCGGGCCGCCTGCAGGTCGATGGCGCTCATGTCTGACTCCCGGAAAGCGGAAAATGCCGCATCTTAGCGGCCTCGCCACGGGCGCGGAAGGCGCGCCGCGCGGGCCGGTACTATCCACGATGCAAAGCCCGGGGGATATCGTTATATTTCCCGTTTTTACCGCGGGAATCCCGCGCAACGGACCCCATCGCGCCATGCCCGCCCAACGCCGCATCCTCGTTACCAGCGCCCT
>JAKJFB010000242.1:0-2603 GCA_022705125.1 Pseudomonadota bacterium | reverse complement strand
GGCCGCTGCACCTCGGCCACATGATCGAGCAGATCCAGACCGACATCTGGGTGCGCTTCCAGCGCCTGCGCGGGCACGCCTGCACCTACGTGTGCGCGAGCGACGCGCACGGCACCCCGGTGATGCTGCGCGCCGAGAAGGAAGGGCTGACACCAGAGCAGCTGATCGAGCGCATCCAGGCCAGCCACCGCGCCGATTCCGCCGGCTTCCTGGTGAGCTGTGACAATTTCTACACCACGCACTCCCCCGAGAACCGCCACTTCGCCGAGCTGATCTACACCCGCCTCGCCGCGCGCGGCCACATCGCGCGGCGCTCGATCGAGCAGGCCTTCGACCCCGAGAAGGGCCTGTTCCTGCCGGATCGCTACATCAAGGGCGGCTGCCCGCGCTGCGGCGCAGCCGACCAGTACGGCGATTCCTGCGAATCCTGCGGCGCCACCTACACACCGCTCGACCTGAAGAACCCGGTGTCGGTGCTCTCGGGCGCCACGCCGGTGCGGCGCGAGTCAGAGCACTTCTTCTTCAGGCTCGGCGATTTCGAGGCGATGCTGCGCGAATGGACCGCCGGCGAGGGCGTGCAGCCCGAAGTGGCGAACAAGCTGCAGGAGTGGTTCTCCCAAGGCCTCAACGACTGGGACATCTCGCGCGACGCGCCCTATTTCGGCTTCGAGATCCCGGGCGAGCCGGGCAAGTATTTCTACGTCTGGGTCGATGCCCCGATCGGCTACATGGCGAGCTTCCGCGATCTGTGCAACCGCACCGGCGAGGACTTCGACAGCTACTGGGCCGAGGGCGGCAGCACGGAGCTCTACCACTTCATCGGCAAGGACATCGCGTATTTCCACACGCTGTTCTGGCCCGCGATGCTGAGCGGTGCGGGCTTTCGCCGCCCCGACGCGGTGTTCTGCCACGGCTTCCTCACGGTCAACGGGCAGAAGATGTCGAAGTCGCGCGGCACCTTCATCATGGCGCGCACCTACCTGGAGCACCTCGATCCCGAGTATTTCCGCTACTACATCGCGGCCAAGCTCGGCGCGGGGCTGGAGGACATCGACCTCAACCTCGAGGACTTCGTGCTGCGCGTGAATTCGGACCTGGTCGGCAAGGTCGTGAACATCGCGAGCCGCTGCGCCGGCTTCATCTCCAAGCGCTTCGAGGGCCGGCTCGCCGCCGGCGACGAGGCCGCCGCGCTGCTGGCGGACTTCCTCGCCGAACGCGACACCGTCGCCGCTTACTACGAAGGCCGCGAATACGGCAAGGCGATCCGCCTGATCATGGCGCTCGCCGACCGCGCCAACCAGTACATCGACCACGAAAAGCCCTGGGCGCTGGCGAAGGACCCCGCCCAGTCCGCGCGCGTGCAGGCGGTGTGCTCGGCGGGCATCGAGCTGTTTCGCGTGCTGATGATCTATCTGGCGCCGGTGCTGCCGGCAATGGCCGCGAAGGCTGCCGGCTTCCTGCGCAGCGAACTGGACTGGGCCGCGCTCGCGGGCCCGCTCGGCGCGCACACCATCGACACCTTCAGCCCGCTGATGAACCGTGTCGACCCCGAGCGCGTGGCCGCGATGGTCGAGGCCAGCAGGGAAGACGTGGCGCAGGGGAGCGCACCGGCGGTGGCAGCCGCACCGGTGGCGGCGCAGCATCCGCCGATCGCCGGGACCGTCGGCATCGAGGACTTCGCGAAGATCGACCTGCGCGTGGCGCGCATCCTGGCGGCCGAACCGGTGGAAGGCGCCGACAAGCTGCTGGCGCTGACGCTGGACCTCGGTGACGACATCCGCCGCAATGTGTTCGCGGGCATCAAGTCCGCGTATGCGCCGGCCGAACTCATCGGACGGCTCACGGTGGTGGTCGCCAACCTCGCGCCGCGCAAGATGCGCTTCGGCACCTCCGAGGGCATGGTGCTGGCGGCCGGCCCCGGCGGCAAGGACATCTTCCTGCTCGCGCCCGACAGCGGCGCGGTGCCGGGAATGCAGGTCAAGTAGAGCGCGGGGGCCTCGCAGATGATTTCCGATCTCGCGCTGTTCCTGGTCGGCGCCGTGCTGGTCAACAACTTCGTGCTGGTGCAGTTCCTCGGGCTGTGCCCCTTCATGGGCGTGTCCTCGAAACTGGAATCCGCGCTCGGCATGGCGATGGCGACCACCTTCGTGCTGACGCTCACCTCGACCTGCACCCACCTGGTGTTCCGCTACGTGCTCGCGCCGCTCGGGCTGGAATACCTGCAGACGATCTCTTTCATCCTGGTGATCGCGGCGGTGGTGCAGTTCACCGAGATGTTCGTGCGCAAGACCAGCCCGCTGCTGTACAAGGTGCTCGGCGTGTTCCTGCCGCTGATCACGGTGAACTGCGCGGTGCTGGGCGTGGCGCTGCTCAACGTCAACAAGCACCACGACTTCCTGCACTCGGTGCTGTACGGCTTCGGCGCCGCCGCGGGCTTCTCGCTGGTGCTGGTGCTGTTCGCGGCCATGCGCGAGCGCATCGCCGCGGCCGACGTGCCGCAACCCTTCCGTGGCGCCGCGATCGGCATGATCACGGCCAGCCTGATGTCGCTCGCATTCATGGGCTTCGCCGGCCTCGTATGATCGAGTTGCTCACCCAGCACC
>JAKJFB010000241.1 GCA_022705125.1 Pseudomonadota bacterium | reverse complement strand
ATGAAGGACCTGATCAAGCGCCTCAAGCCCAGCTGCTTCGAGGACATCGTGGCGCTGGTGGCGCTGTTCCGCCCGGGGCCGCTGCAGTCGGGCATGGTCGATGACTTCATCGACCGCAAGCACGGCAAGCAGGCGGTGCGCTACCCGCACCCGTGGCTGGAACCGATCCTCGAGAACACCTACGGCGTCATCCTGTACCAGGAGCAGGTGATGCAGATCGCGCAGGTGCTCGCCGGCTACACGCTGGGCGGCGCCGACATGCTGCGCCGCGCGATGGGCAAGAAGAAGCCCGAGGAGATGGCCGAGCAGCGCGAGATATTCCTCGCCGGCGCGCGCACCAACGACATCGACCCCGCCGTCGCCGGCTCGATATTCGACCTGATGGAGAAGTTCGCGGGCTACGGCTTCAACAAGTCGCACTCGGCCGCCTACGCACTGGTGTCGTACCAGACGGCCTGGCTCAAGCGGCATTTCCCGGCCGAGTTCATGGCCGCGGTGCTGTCCTCGGAAATGCACAACACCGACAAGGTCGTGGTGCTGATCGAGGAGTGCCGGCACATGAAGCTGCCGCTGGTGCTGCCGGACGTGAACGCCAGCGAGTTCCGCTTCACCGTCAACGCGCGCGGCGAGGTGGTCTATGGCCTCGGCGCGATCAAGGGCATCGGCGAGGGGCCGGTCGAGAGCCTCGTCGCGGCGCGCGAGGCTGGCGGTCCGTTCCGCGACCTGTTCGATTTCTGCCGCCGCACCGATCCGCGCAAGGTCAACAAGCGCGCGCTCGAGGCGCTGATCCGTTCCGGCGCGCTGGATGGACTCGGCGCGTCCAGGCCGGTACTGATGGCCGCGATGGGCGAGGCGCTGAAGGCGGCCGAGCAGCAGGCGCGCAACCAGGACGTCGGCCTGCTCGACATGTTCGCCGACACGGCGGCGCCCGCGCTCGCCGCGGACGTTTACGCCGATTTCGCGCAGGCGCCGGCGTGGAGCGCGCGCGAGCGGCTGCGCGGCGAGAAGGAGACGCTCGGGCTCTACGTGACCGGGCATCCCATCGACGACCACGAGGCCGAGATCTCGCAGTTCATCCGCACGCGAATCGTGCAGTTGCGCGCCGACCAGGAGCCGCAGCGCATCGTGGGGCTGGTGGTCGGCATGCGCACGATGAAGAGCAAGCGCGGTGACGACATCGCCTTCGTGCAGCTCGACGACCGCACCGCGCGCATCGAGGTGACGCTGTTCGCCGATACCTACCGTTCCTGCCGCGAGCACGTGGTGAAGGACAACTTCCTCGTCGTCGAGGGCGTGGTCAGCCTCGACGATTTCTCGGGGGCGCTGCGCATGCGCGCCAACGAGGCCTACACGCTGGGCGAGGCGCGCCGGCGCTTCGCCCGCGAGCTGGTGCTGCAACTCGGAGCGGAGGATTTCGGACCCGATTTCCCGGAGGCGCTGGGGCGTCTGCTCGGCGGTGGGCGCTCGCGCGAGGGCTGCGCGGTGCGGGTGCTCTACAGCGCCCCCGATGCGAGGGCCGAGATCAGTCTCGGGGCCGAGTGGCGACTGTCGCCCAGCGACGAGGCGCTGGGGCGCCTGCGCGAGCGCTTCGGCCCCGAGCGCGTGCGGCTGCGCTACGCCTGAGCGGGTTTGCTGCGCATGGAAGTTTTGCGGTTGCCTTGCTAAGCTTGCCCTCCCGTTTTGCGCGCTCCAGGATCCCGGCCCTCGATGAATCCCAACTTTCTCGATTTCGAACAGCCCATCGCCGAGCTCGAGGCAAAAATCGAGGAACTGCGGCTGGTAGGCAACGACAACGAGATCAACATCACCGAGGAAATCGAGAAGCTCCGGCTCAAGAGCGACCGCCTCACGGAGAAGATCTACTCGGGCCTGACGCCGTGGCAGATCGTGAAGGTGGCCCGTCACCCGCGCCGGCCTTATTCGCTTGACTACATCGAGCGCATTTTCACCGATTTCGACGAACTGCACGGCGACCGCCATTTCGCCGACGACAACGCGATCGTGGGCGGCATGGCGCGCCTCGACGGTATCCCGGTCATGGTCATCGGCCAGGAGAAGGGTCGCAGCGTGCCGGAGAAGGTGCTGCGCAATTTCGGCATGCCCAAGCCCGAGGGCTACCGCAAGGCGATGCGGTTGATGCAGCTTGCCGAGCGCTTTGCGCTGCCCGTGATCACGCTGATCGACACTCCCGGCGCCTATCCCGGCATCGATTCCGAGGAACGGGGCATCAGCGAGGCGATCGCGCAGAACTTGGCCGTGATGTCGCGCCTGCGCACCCCGATCATCTGCGTCGTGATCGGCGAGGGCAGCTCGGGCGGGGCTATCGGCATCGGTGTGGGCGACCACCTGGCGATGCTGCAATACGCCACCTACTTCGTGATCTCCCCGGAAGGCTGCGCGAACATCATCTGGAAGACCTCCGAGAAGGCGCCCGAGGCCGCGGAGGCCATGGGGGTTACCTCCGGCGTGCTGCAGGAGCTCGGCATCGTCGATGCGACCATCCCCGAGCCGCTCGGCGGCGCGCACCGCGACGTCGACGCCATGGCCACGCGCATCCGCGAGCACCTGGCTACCGAGCTCGCGCGCCTCAAGGCCGTGCCGCTCGAGGAATTGCGTGAAACGCGTTTCCAGCGCCTGATGTCCTACGGCACCCGCTGACCGCGATGCCGTGATCAGCCCCGCCCTCTGCCTGCCGCTGCTGGAGCAGTTCCCGGCGGCGAGGCGCTGGGTGATCGCCTACAGCGGCGGGCCGATGCGTGGACGGTGCACTGCGCCGGTGTGTGTGGCGCGCTGGGGATTCCCTTCTTCGCGCGGCGTGCGGAGCTGCTTGCGACCGACGCCGCGCAGCCCTCCGAGGATGCGTTGCGGGCGGCGCGCTACCGGGTCTTCGAGCAGTTCTGCGCCGGGGACGACCTGCTGCTGCTCGCGCACCAGCGCGAGGACCAGGCGGAGACCGTGCTGCTGCGCCTGTTGCGCGGCGCGGGCGTGGCCGGTCTCGCCGGCATGCCGCGCGAGCGTGCCTGCGGCCGCGCGCGGCTGTGCCGGCCGCTGCTGGAGACCGGGCGCGCGCAGCTGCGCGCCTATGCCGAGGCCGAGGGCTTGCGCTGGGTCGAGGATCCCAGCAACCACTGTCCCGACTACGACCGCAATTACCTGCGCCTCGGCGTGATGCCGTTGCTCGCCGCGCGCTGGCCCGGCGCCGTCATGAGCGTGGCGCGCGCCGCCCACAGCCTGGGGCAGGCCGCCGCGATCTGTGCCGAACGCGCCGACGAGGACCTGCGCGAGTGCGCCGGCAGCGATCGCTACGGCCAGGCCTTCCTGGCGCTCGCGACGTGGCGCGCGCTCGGCGCGGCGCGCGCCACGTCGGCACTGCGCGCCTGGCTCGCGCGTCGCGGTGCCGGCTGGCCGGACGCACAGACGCTCGCGACGCTGGAACGCGAGGTGATCGGTGCGCGCCGCGATGCCCAGCCCCGCCTGGTGCTCGGCGCGGTGGTGGTGCGTCGCTACCGCGAGTGCCTCTACGCGCTCCCGGCGCAGAGCGAAGCCGGGGTGCCCGTCGGGGCCGCCATCGTGCCGGATACGCCACTGTGCCTGCCCGGTGCCGGGCGCATCGTGCTGGGCTCGGGCCGCGGGGGAGGCCTGCGTCCCGGTCAGACCTACCGGATCGGTTTCGGGGCGCCGGGTTGGCATTGTCGTCCCGCCGGGCGCCCGCGCAAGACGCTGGCGCAGCTGGCACAGGAGCACGGCGTGCCGCCCTGGCTGCGCGCTCGCCTGCCGCTGCTGTATGTCGATGGGGAACTCGCCGCGGTGGCGGATCTGTGCGTGTGCGAGGGTTTTGTGGCGCCGCCGGGTGCCGCGTCGCTACGCCTGGACTGGCGCCCGGGCTGAGACTTTCACCGCGCTGGTGCGGGCGCGGCCTTGCGGCTGCGGCGGGCGTAGTACGATTGCGAGGCTCCGGGCGCGCGGCGGCTCACCACTTGAGGATGTCGAGCGCCTTGGCGATCTCCGGGCGCAGGGTCAGCACGGTATCGGCGTTCACCGAGCCGATGGTGATGTCTTCCTCGAAGAACAGCGCGGCGCCGGGGTAGTGGTCCTTCTTGCGGCTGCCCGGGTTGTAAGCCAGTTCGTCGCAGACCCGCCGCGCGACCTCGGCGTACTCCGCGAACGCGCCCTCGGCGCTGGCGTAGTCGCCGACGCGGCTGATGGCCTTGACGCTCAGGCGCTGCCCCGGTGACTTGCCGTGGATCGCGAGCATCATTTTCTGCGTGCGTGACAGCTTGGGTTCGATGCCGATGATCGCATCGGCGATCTCGCGCGCGGCAGGTTTCTTCTTGCCGCGTTGCCTGCGTTTTTCCTGCTGTATTTCGTCGACGATGGCGCGCAGCGCGTCGATGATCTCCTCGAGGTCGGTGCCCTCGTAATCGGCGATGCGCTCCTTGTTCTTCCAGGCACGCCCGCGGTATTCATCGTTCCAGAAGCGGGCGATCAGGTCGTAATTGCAGTAATCCTCTTTCAGAACGCGTTTGTCGGATTCGACGAGGGGCAATTGCGGCATCCGGGACCTCTGTTGTCGGGCATCTCCGCCGCAGCCGCTGATTGGGTGGACAGGGCGCGGCTGTGGGCTCCTGGCGCGAGGCGCCGCATTCTTTCCATTTGGAAATTCAAATGTCAAGAATATTCTTGCGCACTCCTGAACGGCTCGACGGCCGCCTGTCGGGGCGTCTGCCAGCCTTGCCGCAGTGGGGGGGTTCGAGCATAATGCCGCGCTCGTCAGGACGGCGGCCCCCTGTCAATGGTGGCCCCGGTCGGTCCCCTCGCAACGCTGGACGATGAATCCCGCCAGGCCCGGAAGGGAGCAACGGTAGCGGCCGATGCGGGCGCCGGGGTGCGTCTGGTACGGGCCACCACCCATTTCCGGCCGCGTCAGGCATGGCAGGGCGCGGCGGCCCACGCGAACCACCCGGCAGGCGGCACGAGATGAGC
>JAKJFB010000240.1 GCA_022705125.1 Pseudomonadota bacterium | reverse complement strand
GACGTGCGCGAGCTCGTTGATCGCGTCCTTGACGCGGCGGATGTCCTGCAGCTGGCTGCCGGGATGGCAGTGCAGCAGCTGCAGGCAGTCGAGCATGTCGTGCTCGCGCAGCGAGTCCACGAGTTCCACGATCTGCGAGGTCGTGAGGCCGAACAGGCTGCGGTCACCGCTGCTCTCGTTCCAGTAGCCGCCGACCTTGGAGGCGAGCTTCACGCGCAGGCCGAGGATCGGCTTCACGCCGATGCGGCGCGAGCACTCGAGGATCACCGGGAGCTCGGCAGGCGTCTCGATCACGAAGATGCAGCGGTAGCCGAGCTTCAGCGACTGCAGGGCGAGCGTGATGAACTCCTCGTCCTTGTAGCCGTTGCAGACGATATGGCTGGCGTCGGGGTCGAGGCTCGCCAGCGCGATCAGCAGTTCGGCCTTGCTGCCGCATTCGAGACCGTGGCCGTAGGCCGCGCCGAAGCGGGCGATCTCCTCGATCACCTGGCACTGCTGGTTCACCTTGATCGGGAACACACCGCGGTAGCTGCCGCGGTAGTTCAGGCTGGCTATGGCGTTTGCAAAGGTCTCGTTGAGCAGGGTGATCTGGGAGTCCAGCAGGTTCTCGATACGCAGCAGCACCGGCATCTGCAGCCCGCGCTGCTGCATGCCGGCGATGATGTCGGGAATGCTGACGCTGACGCGCTTGCCTTCCAGCGTCACACTGACCGTTACCGAACCGTCGTCGTCGAGGTCGAAGTACCCCGCGCCCCAGCTCCTGATTCCATAAAGTTCGGCAGAATCTGCCGGGGTCCAGTTCGGTTTGCCGTTGGCTTTCAATTTCTTCCTGGTCCTCCGCAAGGGGGGGCGGGTATCGGGGTGGGCGGCGGATATTGCGGCCGCATAGGTCAAATATCAAGCCTGAACGATATTAATATTTCATGAATCCACGCACTCGCCAGACGGGGTCAGTCGCGCCGCAGGCGGTCCGAAATGGCGATCGGGTTGGGACAGTTCAGCACGACGATGTACGAGGAAGCGACGAAGGTGATGATCGCGGTCGCCTGGATCAGGTGCGAGGCTTCCTTGCCGATCATGCCGAAACCCGCCGCCATATAGGCGATCAGCAGCGAGAACTCGCTGTTCTGCCCGAGCCGCAGCCCCACGTCCCAGGCTAGCGCCGGGGTTTCGCTGAGCCTTCCGAGCAGGAAGCGGAACACCAGCGGCTTGGCCGCCAGCATCAGCAGCGAGAGCACGATGGCGGCGACGTATATGCTGCCGAGCACGCCGAGGTCGAAGCTGCCGCCGAGCGAGAAGAAGAACAGGATCAGGAAGAAGTCGCGCAGCGGCTTCAGGCTGATGGCGATGTACTGGCTGATCGGGCTCGAGGCGATCGAGACGCCTGCGACGAAGGCGCCGATCTCGGGCGAGAGCTTCATCAATGCCGCGAGTTCGGCGAGTCCCAGGCACCAGCCGATCGCGAGCAGGAAGATATACTCGTGGAAGCGGTCGAAACGCTGGATGAGCCGCATCAGCACGAGCCGGACGAAGACGACGGCCAGCGCGATCAGCAGCGGCAGTGCGAGCAGAGAGAGCAGCAGGGCGCCGCCCTCGAAGTCGCCGCTGCGACTGCCCAGCAGCGCGACCAGCACGAGAATCGCGATCATGTCCTGCAACAGCAGCAGGCCGACCATCAGTTCGCCGGTGTGGCGATGATGCAGCACCGTGGTCGGCAGCAGCTTGATGCCGATGATGGTGCTGGAGAACATCATCGCGAGCCCGGTTATCAGCGCCTCGGTGCGCGAGAAGCCGAATGCATACGCGACGCCCGCACCGATCAATGCGAAGCACAGCGCGCTCGCGAGTGCCACCAGCGTCGAGTTGCGCATCGTGGTGAGCAGGGCGCGCGGCTGCATGTCCAGGCCCAGCAGGAACAGCAGGAAGATGATCCCGACGTGTGCGATGTCCTGCAGCAGCGTGAGGTTGGTGATCAGCGCGAGGCCGTAGGGGCCGATCAGGGCACCGAGCACGATGTAGGCGATCAGCAACGGCTGGCGCGTGTAGAGGGCCAGGGAGGCCACGGCGGCGGCACCGGTGAAGATCAGGAAGAAGGAAAAGGTGACGGGCGACTGCTCCACGGACGCGATCCCCGCTCAGTGACGCGCGCGGCCGCAATGCGTCCCCGCGCCGCCCCTCGGCCCCCGGCTCCCCTGTACTGCCGCCGTGGGCCCGCGCATCCGATTCTCCCGCGTGTGAACTCGCGGGCAGTATAGCTCAGGCGCTGGCGCGGACCGGCCTCGCTTCCTGCGCTCCGCGCAGCAGCAACGGGGTGCCCGGATCGACGGTGGCGCCCTGGTAGACGTGGGCGAAGTCGCCGAGGCCCGCGAGTGCGTCGGCGGCATCGCGGTCGGCCCGGATCTCGAAGCTGTCGAAGCCGCAGCGTCGCAACAGGAACAGCTGGTCGCGCAGCACGTCGCCCATGGCGCGCAGTTCACCGCTGAAGCCGTACTTCTCCCGCAGCAGGCGGGCGTAGGAATACCCGCGGCCGTCGCTGAATACCGGGAAATTGATCGCAATCAGCTGCAGATACGCCAGGGCATCACCCACTGCTTCCGGGTGTTGGCTGCTGTCGATCCAGATGCCGAGCGGCTCGCTCCGCGCGCGCAGCTCCTCGCCGCGCGCCTCCCAGAGATGCAGCGGCACGATCAGCTTGCCCGCGGACAGCGTCGCGTCGGTGTCGAAGTCCGCGCCGAGGCGGGTCCACTCATCCTGGACCACCGCGCCGTCCTTAATGAGCCGCGCCATAAACCGCCTCCTTGAATGCCTCGATGCCGATGCGCCGGTAGGTTTCGAGGAAAGTCTCCCCGTCGATGCGCCGCGCCACGTATACGTCGAGCAGCTGCGCCACCACCGCGGGAATCGCTTCCTGGGCGAAGGACGGCCCGAGAATCGTGCCGAGCGCGGCCTCGGTGCCGGCGTCGCCGCCGAGCGAGACCTGGTAGAACTCCTCGCCCTTCTTGTCGACGCCGAGAATGCCGATCTGCCCCACGTGGTGGTGACCGCAGGCGTTCATGCAGCCCGATATGTTGAGGTGGATGTCCCCGAGGTCGTGCAGGTAGTCGAGGTCGTCGAAGCGACGCTGGATGGCCTCCGCGACCGGGATGGACTTGGCGTTGGCCAGCGAGCAGTAATCACCGCCCGGGCAGCAGATGATGTCCGTCAGCATGCCGATATTGGGCGTGGCGAGGCCGGCGTCGCGCGCGGCCTCCCACAGCGCGAGCAGCTTCTCCTTCTCGACGTCGGCGAGCACCAGGTTTTGTTCGTGGGCGACGCGGATCTCGCCGAAGGAATAGCTGTCCGCAAGATCGGCGATGAGCTCCATCTGCCGGTCCGTCGCATCGCCCGGGGCGATGCCGGTGGGCTTGAGCGACAGTGTCACGATGGCGTAGCCGGGCACGCGGTGCCCCGACACGTTGCGGCTCATCCAGCGGTCGAAAGCGCGGTTCGCCGCGCGCTGTCCGGCGAGTAGCGACTCGGCCGCGGCGTCGTCGACCGGGCGGTAGGGCGGGGCGGTGAAATACGAGCGTGCGTGCTCGATTTGCGCGGCGCCGAGTGCCGGCATGCGCTGGCGGGTGATTTCCCATTCGCGTTCGACGCGCGCGCGGAATTCCTCCGCGCCCAGCGCTTTCACCAGGATCTTGATGCGCGCCTTGTAGAGGTTGTCGCGCCGGCCATACTGGTTGTAGACGCGCAGTATCGCCTCCAGGTAGCTCAGCAGGTCCGCGACCGGCAGGAACTCGCGGATCGTCGTGCCGATGATCGGGGTCCGCCCGAGACCTCCGCCAACCAGGACCTCGAAACCGGTGTTGCCGGCGGCATCGTGCACGATGATCAGGCCGATGTCGTGTACGCGCGCCGCGGCGCGGTCGGCGCGCGAGCCGCTGACCGCGATCTTGAACTTGCGCGGCAGGAAGCTGAATTCGGGGTGGAAGGTGGACCACTGCCGGATCAGCTCGCAGTATGGCCGCGCGTCCTCGACCTCGTCCGGCGCCACGCCCGAGAACTGGTCCGCGGTGGTGTTGCGGATGCAGTTGCCGCTGGTCTGGATCGCGTGCATCTGCACGCTGGCGAGTTCGGCGAGGATGTCGGGAACCTCCTCCAGCCGTGGCCAGTTGAACTGCACGTTCTGGCGCGTGCTGAAATGCGCGTAGCCCTTGTCGAAGTGGCGGGCAATGTGGGCCAGCTTGCGCAGCTGGCGACTGGCGAGCATGCCGTAGGGGATGGCGACCCGGAGCATCGGCGCCAGGCGCTGCACGTAGAGGCCATTCTGCAGGCGCAGCGGGCGGAACTCGTTCTCCGCCAGCTCGCCGCGCAGGTAGCGCTCGGTCTGCCCGCGGAATTGCCGCACGCGGTCATCCAGCATGCGTTGGTCCAGATCGTCGTATCGGTACATGATGTCCTGGTCGAGGGCTTGGTGATCCAGTGGGGTTGCCCGCCAGCACTGGCGCCTAGGGAGCGCCACGAATCACGTCGGGGCAACGGCGCTCAAAGTAGCAGAACGATTATGGCTATAAAAGAAATCAATTTTTATAACCAAATAATCATCAGTGATATTCCCTGCGGAGGTCGGCCAGGATGCCGCGCAGGCTTGAGAGGGGCGGGCCAATCGTCCACAATCGCGCGCTCGGAATCCACATCCCCTCAAGGAAACCCTGATCCAATGGCCAACCCCGACAATTCCATCGAGATCTCCGCCGAGGAACGCGAGGCAGACAGCAAGGTCGATGCCATCAGCGCCATACTGCTGGTCGCGATCGCGGTGTTTACGGCGCTGTTCTGGATCTCCGGGCAGTAAGGCCGGCGCCCGGCGCGCCGCGCTCAGGACGCGCCGGCATTCTTCAGTACCAGCGACACCACGAAGGCGACCGTCAGCACGAAGATGACCGTGAAGATGATGCCCCCGACGATGAAGTGGCGGTAGTTGCCGTGGGTGAAGTCGGCTTCCCTGTTGCGGCTGCTCTGCACGCCGAATGCGGCTGCGGCAATGCTCTTGACC
>JAKJFB010000023.1:350-17888 GCA_022705125.1 Pseudomonadota bacterium | reverse complement strand
CGCCGTGATCATCACGCGCACACCGTCGAGATCGCGTGGCGCGAAGCGGCTTGCCACCGCGGCGAGCAGCTCCGCCGGTTCGAGCATGCGCCCCGGACCGGTGTCGCCGCAGGCCTGCGAGCCGCTGCCCGGGCCGAGCAGGTCCACGCCGCGTTGCGTGAGCACGCCGCAGTTGTGCCGGGTGGCCGGGTTGCGCCACATGGCCTGGTTCATGGCCGGCGCCACCAGGACCGGGGCGTCGGTCGCCAGGCACAGCGTGGCGAGCAGGTCGTCGGCCAGCCCGTGCGCGAGTCGTGCGATGAAATCCGCGCTGGCCGGGGCCACGACCACCAGGTCGGCCCAGCGCGCCAGCTCGATATGCCCCATCGCGGCCTCGGCTGTCTCGTCGAGCAGTTCGCGATGCACCGGGTTGCCCGACAGGGCCTGCATCGTCAGCGGGGTGATGAATTCGCAGGCGGCGCGCGTCATCACCACGCGCACCACGGCGCCGGCGTCGCGCAGGCGCCGGACCAGCTCCGCGGACTTGTAGGCGGCTATGCCGCCGGTCACGCCGAGGAGTATCTGCCTGTTGTTCAGTGTCGCCATGGGCCGGATTTATCAGGATGAGGGCGTGCCGCGTTGCCGCGGGCGGTTCAGCTTTCCGCGGCATTCTATTATAGTCAGATGAGACTCATGCGACGCGTGGACAGGGAGGTTCGCGATGACCATCAAGAGTTGGCCCGCCGCCGAGCGCCCGCGCGAGCGTCTGCTCGGGCGCGGAGCAAGCACCCTCAGCGATGCCGAACTGCTCGCGATACTGCTGCGCACCGGGCTGCCGGGCGGCACCGCGGTCGATCGGGCGCGTGAGTTGCTGGGCGCCTTCGGCGATCTGCGCCAGCTGCTCGACGCCGAGCCTGCCGCGTTCTGCGCCACGCACGGGCTCGGGGAGGCGACTTACGCCCACCTGCAGGCAGCGCTGGAGCTCTCCCGCCGTTACCTGCTGAGCCGGATCAGTCGCGGGCAGGCATTGGGCTCGCCGCAGGAAGTGAGGCAATTCCTGCAGCTGAAGATGCGCTGCCTGCCGCACGAGGTGTTCGCCTGCCTGTTTCTCGACAACCAGCACACCGTCATCAGCTACGAGGAGCTCTTTCGGGGCACCATCGACGGCGCCAGCGTGTATCCGCGCGAGATCGTGAAGCGCTCGCTGGCGCTGAATGCGGCCGCGGTGATTTTCGCGCACAACCACCCTTCCGGCGTCGCGGAGCCTTCGCAGGCCGACCAGCGGCTCACCCAGCGCCTGAAGAGCGCGCTCGGCACCGTCGACATCCGGGTGCTGGACCACTTCGTGGTGGGCGAGTCTGAGGCGCTGTCCTTTGCCGAGCGCGGTCTGCTGTGAGTAAAAAATACCCGATCGCGGCTGTCGCCTTGTACGCCCCGAGGCCTTCTGATATAAAGGCGCGCTCTTTTCGGCAGGCGTCCGTCTCGGCCGCGTGCATCGAGCCATAGTTTTCGAGAGGCCCATTCCATGTCCAAGGTGTGTCAGGTAACCGGCAAGCGCCCGGTAGTAGGGAACAACGTATCCCATGCCAACAACAAGACGAAGCGCCGCTTCGAGCCCAACCTGCACAAGCACCGGTTCTGGGTCGAGGCCGAGAAGCGTTTCGTGACGCTGCGCGTATCCGCCAAGGCCATGCGCATCATCGACAAGCTGGGCATCGACAGCGTGATCGCGGACATGCGCGCTCGCGGCGAGCGGGTCTGAAGGAAACCAAGGAGTAAGCAGCCATGCGTGACAAGATCAAACTGGTTTCGAGCGCCGGTACCGGTCATTTCTACACGACCGACAAGAACAAGCGCACGACCCCCGACAAGCTCGAGTTCAAGAAGTACGACCCCGTCGTGCGCAAGCACGTGGCGTACAAGGAAGCCAAGATCAAGTGAGTGCCGCCCGGCACTGACACAAACCCGGCTGCGGCCGGGTTTTTTGTTTGGGTCCGGCCGGCGGCCGCACCCCGCCCGCGAGGCTGCGTGGATCCATGCCCGAACTGCCCGAAGTCGAAACCACCCGGCGCGGCATCCTGCCCTGCCTGAGCGGACGGCGAATCCGCGCGCTCGAGGTCCGCGAGCCGCGACTGCGTTGGCCCGTGCCCTCCGATCTCGATGCGATCCTGCGCGGTGAGGAGATCGACACGGTCGAGCGCCGCGGCAAGTACCTACTGGTCCGGCTCGGCAAGGGGACCCTGCTGATCCATCTTGGCATGTCGGGCAGCTTGCGAGTCCTTACTGCGCCCGCAGCCGCTCCCCGCAAGCATGATCATATCGACCTCCTGCTGGAGGACGGCCAGTTGCTGCGCTATCACGACCCGCGCCGTTTCGGTGCCTTCCTGTGGCTGGAGGGCGACCCGGCCGCGCATCCGCTGCTGGCCGGGCTGGGGCCCGAGCCGCTCGGCGCCGGATTCGACGGCGACTACCTGTTCCGCCTGTCGCGCGGGCGCCGCACCAGCGTGAAGCAGTTCCTGATGGATGGCCACGTGGTGGTGGGGGTCGGCAACATCTACGCCAACGAGTCGCTGTTCGCCGCCGGCATCCACCCGCTGCGACCGGCGGGCCGCATCGCGGCCGCGCGCTACGCGCGGCTGGCCGATGCGGTGCGCCGGGTGCTCGAGGGTGCGATTGCGCAGGGAGGGACGACGCTGCGCGACTATGTCAACGGCAATGGCGTGCCCGGCTATTTCGCGCTCAGCCTGAGCGTTTACGGGCGTACGGGCCGGCCCTGCCCGGGCTGTGGCGAGGCGATACGCCAGGCGCGCAATGCGCAGCGCAGCACATTCTATTGCCCCCGCTGCCAGCGCTGAGCACGGCGTATGCAAAAACGTCTATTCTTAGCGGCACCGTGCGCCATGGCGCGCGTCCATGTGGCACAAGTTCCTGCAACGGAGACGGAGATGAAACATTCCAAGGCTTCCCGGCTGGCGGTCGCAACCCTGGGACTGGTGTTGATGACGCCGTGGTTCGCCAACGCGCAGCCCGTTGACGAGAATCCGAGCGCGCTCGCGATGATTGGTGACCTGGTCATTGCCCGCCCGCTGCTCGTCGTTGCCACGGCGGCCGGCGCGGCGGCATTCCTCGTGTCGCTGCCATTCACCGCGACCGGCGGCAACATGGACCAGGCAGCCGACACGCTGATGGCAGGTCCCGCGCAAGCAGCCTTTGTACGCTGCCTGGGTTGCAGGAGCAGCGGCCGGCGACAGGCGGTCTCCGACTGAAACCGGGTCAGTGCGAGCCGCACAGGCGCTCGAACTTCAGCAGCAATTCCTGGCGGCTCTCCGGATGGGCCGGATCCAGCGGGATGCAGTCCACGGGACACACCTTGCGACACTGCGGCTCGTCGAAATGCCCCACGCACTCGGTGCAGCGCGCGGGATCGATCTCGTAGATTTCCTCGCCCGGGTAGATCGCCTCGTTGGGGCAAACGGGTTCGCATACGTCGCAGTTGATGCACTGCGTCGTGATCAACAGGGCCATGGC
Source organism: Pseudomonadota bacterium (assembly GCA_022705125.1). The sequence continues at coordinate 14,381 of JAKJFB010000023.1, read as the reverse complement.
GCCCGCCCTTCAGGCCGGATCGGCAAATTTCTCGAGCAGGGCGGCGCGAACGCGCGGATGCACGAACTTGGTGACGTCGCCCTGTAGCGAGGCGATCTCGCGCACCAGCGTCGAGGAGATAAAAGAAAGGTGGTCTGCCGGAGTGAGGAACACGGTCTCGAAGTCCGGGTCCATCGCGCGGTTCATGTTGGCCAGCTGGAATTCGTATTCGAAGTCAGACACCGCGCGCAGTCCGCGCAGTACCGCGCACCCCTTGCGCTCGCGCAGGAACTTCACCACCAGGATGTCGAAGCCGACGATCTCGACATTCTGCAGGTGTCCGAGCGCGGCCTGGCACAGGCCGATCCTCTCGTCGAGCGAGAACAGCGGGCGCTTGCGCTCGCTGCTCGCGATCGCCACCACCACGTGGTCGAACAGGCGGCAGGCCCGCTCCACCAGGTCGACATGACCGATGGTGATCGGGTCGAAGGTGCCAGGGTAGACGATCGTTCGCATGTGCAGACCGTGCGCAATCAGGGGCGGGGGCCGCATGGTAGCCAAATACCCGCGGCGCGACAAATATTGCCCGGCAAAGTTCCCCCCTGCCGGCGAGCGGCGCTCAGCCCGGGGCCAGGTAAAGACGGTAGGCCACCTGCCCGGCGTATTTCTCGCGGTGCAACAGCCAGCCCGGGGGCAGTTCGGGCGCGGCTTCAGCGACGCCGCATTCGAGGTACACCCGCGCGCCTGGCGCCAGCAGCGCCGAGCCCGCCAGCAACCGCAGGCAGCGCTGTGCCGTGCCGCTGCCGAACGGCGGATCGATGAAAACGATGTCGTAGCGGCGATCGCGCACCGTTTCGATCCACGCCACGGCATCGGCTGCCACCAGCTCGGCAGCGCTCGTGCCAAGCCGTTCCAGGTTGTGGCGGACTTCGCGCAGTACCCTCGCGGAAAGGTCGACCAGCGTCGCGCCCGCTGCGCCACGCGACAGCGCTTCGATCGCCAGCGCCCCGCTGCCGCAGAACAGGTCCAGGCAGCGGCTGCCAGGCAGCTGCGGTTGCAGCCAGTTGAACAGGGTTTCGCGCACCCGGTCCGGGGTCGGTCGCAGTCCCGGTCCGGCCTGGAACTCGATGCGCCGGCCGCGCCAGCTGCCGCCGATGATGCGCACCTGGCTGCGCGAGGCGTGTCCAGCGGCGGGGGCCGGTTTGCGTGCTGCCATACGGTGAGCGGGGGGAAGTGAAAAGACGGGCCGAAGGATACCGTATAATCGCGCCCCTTTCCGGATGGTGGCCCCGAACCGTGGTGCTCAGATTCTTTTCACGCAAGAAACCCGACGCCGCGGCGCCGGACGCGGCAGCCGCGCCCGTCGTTGTTCCGGTACCGGTTCCCGAGCCCGAGCCCGAGCCCGAGCCCGAGCCCGAGCCCCCTGCAGCGGCGCCGATGCTCCAGGCCTCGCACGATGCACCCCCGGCGCAGACCGGTGACGCGGCGCGCCCGGGTTGGTTCTCGCGCCTGCGGGCCGGGCTGGGCAAGACCCGGAATGCATTTTCCGAGGGGCTCGGCACCTTGTTCCTGGGCCGCAAGACCCTCGATGAGGACCTGCTGGAGGAGCTCGAGACGCGGCTGCTGCTCGCCGACGTGGGCATGCCCACGGTGCGCCTGATCATCGATGGCATGGTGCAGCGCATCAAGCGCAAGGAGCTCGACGACCCCCAGGCGCTGTACCGGGCGCTGCAGGAGCAACTGGTCGCGGTGCTGGCGCCGGCCAGTGTGCCGCTCGCGATCGACACCGCGCGCAAGCCTTTCGTCATCCTGATGGTTGGCGTCAACGGAGCCGGCAAGACCACCACGATCGGCAAGCTGGCGCGGCGCTACCAGGCCGAGGGCAGGAGCGTGATGCTGGCCGCAGGCGACACCTTCCGTGCCGCGGCGGTGGAGCAACTGCAGATCTGGGGCGAGCGCCACGGCGTACCCGTGGTGGCGCAGCCGACCGGTTCCGACAGCGCCTCGGTGATCTTCGACGCGTTGCAGTCCGCGCAAGCGCGCGGTTGCGATGTGTTGATTGCCGATACCGCGGGTCGCCTGCACGTGAAGGGCAACCTCATGGAAGAACTGCGCAAGATCGTGCGCGTGATGCAGAAAATCGATCCGGGCGCGCCGCATGAGGTGATGCTGGTGCTGGACGCCGGTACCGGGCAGAACGGCCTGGCGCAGGCGCGCCATTTCCGCGAGGCCGTTGGCGTTAGCGGGATCGCGCTGACGAAGCTCGACGGTACCGCCAAGGGCGGCATCGTGTTCGCCGTGGCGCGCGAACTCGGCTTGCCCATCCGCTACATAGGCGTCGGCGAGAGCGCCGAGGACCTGCGCGAGTTTGAGGCGCAGGAGTTCGTGGCGGCCCTGTTCGACGATTCCGCGCGCCCCTGAGGGCGGGCGGGCAGTGGAACTTTTGCCCGCTTAGCACTCTAACCGCTCGAGTGCTAAAATGCGTGGCCATGACAGGAGGTAGATATATGAGCAAGGAATTGCAGCCGCTGATGGCACTGACGCCCGGTGGCAACATCAATGCGTACATCCAGGCTGTCAACGCGTTTCCGGTGCTGACGCCGGAACGGGAGCAGGCGCTGGGGGAGGCGCTGTATTTTCGCGATGATCTGGCCGCAGCGCGTGAGTTGGTGCTCGCTCACTTGCGTTTCGTGGTGCATATCGCCCGCTCGTATTCGGGCTATGGCCTGCCGCTGGCCGATCTGGTGCAGGAAGGCAACGTCGGGTTGATGAAGGCCGTGCGTCGCTTCGATCCGCAGAAGGGCGTGCGCTTGGTGTCGTTCGCCGTGCACTGGATCAAGGCCGAGATGCACGAGTACATCCTGCGCAACTGGCGCATCGTGAAGATCGCCACCACCAAAGCCCAGCGCAAGCTGTTCTTCAACCTGCGTAGCGTGAAGAAGAGCCTGGGTTGGCTGACCAACGACGAAGCCGCGGCGATGGCGCGCGATCTCGGCGTGGGCATCGACGAGGTCCGGCGCATGGAAGGCCGGCTGGCCTCGGCCGATGTCGCCTTCGATGCCGGCACCGACGATGACGACGATGCGGCGCAGTTCGCGCCGGTGCACTATCTCGAGGACCGCCGCTTCGATCCCGCGCGCGAGCTCGAGGACAGCGACTGGGAAGCGTCCAGCCAGGAGCGGCTGGAGCATGCGCTGGAGGGCCTCGACGAGCGCAGCCGGCATATCGTGCAGAGCCGCTGGCTGAACGAGGACAAGGCCACGCTGCACGAACTCGCGGCCCGCTACGGTGTGTCCGCCGAGCGGATCCGCCAGCTGGAACAGGGTGCGCTCGGCAAGCTGCGTGCCGCGATGATCGCCTGAGACGGGCCGGGCGCCGTCGCCGGCCAATGAGCAGAGCCGTCACAGTTTGCGGCGCGCTCGGCGCGCTGCTCGCCGTGGCCGCGGGCGCCTTCGGCGCGCACGGTCTGCGCGCCCAGCTCGAGCCCGCGGCACTTGCCGTGTGGGCTACCGCCGCCGACTACCAGATGTACCACTCGCTCGCCCTGCTGGCGCTGGGCCTCGCGCGCCCTGCCGCGCTGGCACCGCGCTGGCGCCGCGTCGCAGTCGCCTGCTTCGCGGTTGGCATCGTGCTGTTCTCGGGCAGCCTGTACCTGCTCGCGCTGAGCGGCATCCGCGCCCTCGGCATGATCACGCCGCTCGGCGGCGTGCTGTTCCTGCTGGGCTGGGTTGCCGTTGCTGCAGGAGCGTGGCGCAGTGAGCACTGACGAACAAGAGCTGCGCGAACGCCCCATCCGCAGTTTCGTCCGCCGCCAGGGCCGCTTCACGCCGGCACAGCGCGATGCCTTCGACTCGCTGTGGGCAGGGCGCGGGCTGGAGCCCGGCGATACCCTCCTCGACCTGCCGTTGCTGTTCCCCGGTTGCACGGCATTCGTCGTCGAGATCGGCTTCGGCATGGGCCACACGCTGGTGGAGCTCGCCAGCCGCTCGCCGCAGACCGGCTTCGTGGGCATCGAGGTGCACCGACCTGGCGTCGGCAAGTTGCTCGCGATGGCCGAGGAGCGTGGCCTGCAGAACATCCGCGTTTTCTGCCACGACGCGGTGGAGGTGCTGAACCGTGCGATCCCCGACGCCTCGCTCGACGGGCTGCTGCTGTTCTTCCCGGACCCCTGGCACAAGAAACGCCACCACAAACGGCGGCTGGTGCAGCCGCCGTTCGTTGCGCTGGTGCAGCGCAAACTGAAACCGGGCGGCCTGTTCCACCTTGCGACCGACTGGGAGGACTATGCGCGGCAGATGCTCGAGGTCGTCGAGTCCGTGCCCGGCTGGCTCAACCTCGCCGGCGCGGGATGCTTCTCGCCGCGGCCCGAATCGCGTCCGCTGACGCGCTTCGAGCAGCGTGGCATGCGCCTGGGGCACGGGGTGTGGGACCTGCTGTTGCGCAAGGGCGAAGATCAGGCGAACTCCGCGAGCACCGCGTTCAGGTAGCGAAAGCCCCGGGCCGTGGTACACAGGCGCGCCGGGTCGGTTTCCATGAGGCCGCGCGCGCGCAGCGTGCCGAGTTGGGCGCCGATCGTCGCCGCGGCGAGCCCGGTGCGCGCTTCGAACTGCGCGACGCTCGCGCCCTCGCGCAGGCGCAGCGCATTCATGAGGAACTCGAGCGCGAGCTCGTCAGGCGCCACGGCGGTGTCGGTGCGTATCGACGTCGCCGCTCCCGCGAGGTAGTCCCTGGGCACGCGCGTCTTGCGCGTGCGCAGCACGCGGCCCTGCGCCGGCAGCGTGAGCTTGCCGTGTGCACCGGCGCCGATGCCGATGTAGTCCCCGAAGTGCCAGTAGTTCAGGTTGTGCCGGCATTGGTGGCCGGGCCGTGCCCAGGCGGAGACCTCGTACTGCTCGTAGCCGTGGCGTGCCAGCAGTTCCTCGCCCCGGTCCTGGATCTCGGCCAGCTCGTCCTCGGCAGGCAGCGGCGGCGGCGCGCTGTGGAAGGCCGTGTTCGGTTCCACCGTGAGCTGGTACCAGGACAGGTGGGGGGCCTCGTGCGCGATTGCCTGCTCGAGGTCGGCCAGAGCCATCGCGGGCGACTGGTGCGGTAGTCCGTGCATCAGGTCGATGTTGAAGCTCGCAAAGCCGGCGTCGCGCGCGGCTGCGATCGCCGCGTGCGCCTGGCGTGCGTCGTGCACCCGCCCCAGGGCGCGCAGGCAGCCATCCGCGAAGCTTTGCACCCCGATCGAGAGGCGGTTCACGCCGGCGGCGCGATAGCCGCGAAAGCGCGCGGCCTCGGCGCTACCGGGATTCGCCTCCAGCGTGACCTCCGCATCCGGCGCCAGCGCAAGCCGTTCGCGCACCCCGGCGAGCAGCAAATCCACCACCTCGGCGGGGCACAGGCTGGGCGTGCCGCCGCCGATGAAGATCGAGCCGGCCTCGCGCCCGGCCGCGAAGCCGCGATCCTGCCCGAGGTCTTCCAGCAGGCGCGCCGCGTAGGCCGCGAACGGCGGTTGCGCCTCGCGCTGGTAGGAATTGAAGTCGCAATAGGGGCATTTGCGCTCGCACCACGGCAGGTGGATGTAGAGCGCGAGCGGCGGCAGCGTCAGCACGGTTTGCCGAGGGCGAGCAGCAGTTGCCCGAGCGCCTGCGCGCGATGGCTCAAGCGGTTCTTGAGCTCGCGCGGCAGTTGCGCCGACGAGCAGCCCTCCGTCTCGACCAGGAACAGCGGGTCGTAGCCGAAGCCGCGCTCGCCCGCTGGCGCCTGCAGTATCCGCCCCTCCCAGCGTCCGGAGCAGATCAGCGGCACCGGGTCGGCGGGGTGGCGCAGCAGCGCGAGCACGCAGTGAAAGCGCGCGGTGCGTCGCGCCGCGGGCACGTCGGCGAGCGCCTCGAGCAGCTTGCGGTTGTTGGCCGCATCATCGCAGGGCTCCCCCGCGTAGCGCGCCGAGTGCACGCCGGGCTGGCCGGCCAGCGCATCGACCTCGAGGCCGGAATCGTCCGCCAGTGCCGGCAGGCCGGTGTGCGCGCTCGCGTGGCGTGCCTTGATGATCGCGTTCTCGACGAAGCTGAGCCCGGTCTCGGCGATCCCGGGCACCGCGAAATCCTCCTGCGAGCGCACCTCGATGCCGCTGTCGGCGAGCAGCGCGTGCAGTTCCGCGAGCTTGCCGCGGTTGCCGGTGGCGATCACGAGTTCGCTCAGCCGCATCGTTGCTCCCTCAGTCGGCATAGAGCACGTGGTTGAACTGCAGCACGAGCGGACGCGCCTCGCCCGCGGGCTGGATCGCGATGTCGAAGTACTGCGTTTCGCCGGAGACGAAGCCGAACTCGGCGATGTAGTAGACGGCCTGATCCTCGCGGATCTCGCGAAACTCGAGCGGCGTCTTGCGGATCAGGTCCCCGCGCGTGCCGCTCAGCACCGCGCTCACGGTGGCCGCGTCCCGCGTGCCGCGGCGCACCGCGATGTTGAGCAGCGCGCGGTCCTTCGCCCGCACGATGCCGTAGGCCGCGGCGATGTCGGGCTGCAGGAAGCTGCTGGCGAACACGCTGTAATGCACCTCGAAGCTGCCGTACTGGCGCATCTCGGCGCGAGTTGGCGTCGCGAGCAGCGCGAGCAGCGCGAGCAGCAGGGAGACAGCCAGGGTGGCAAAGGGTGATCGGCGCGATGAGTGTTTCATTTGGTCACATGGTAGATGGCGGTGACGCCGCAGAGATTGGGTAGCAGGCGCGCGGCCGGCGTGGCGCGCTGGTTCGCGTCAACGACGACCCGGTTGATGACGTGGATGTTCTTTTCCCGGCACAGCGCCTCGAAATCCAGCACGGTGCAGAAGTGAATGTTCGGCGTGTCGTACCAGGTGTAGGGCATGAAGCGCGAGACCGGCATGCGGCCCTTGCCCGCGATCTGCAGGCGGCAGCGCCAGTTGCCGAAGTTCGGAAAGGTGATGATGCATTCGCGCCCGATGCGCAGCATCTCGTCGAGGATGATGTGCGGATAGCGCACCGCCTGCAGGGTCTGCGACATCACCACGGTATCGAAGCTGTCGCTGCGGAAATTGCCGAGCCCGCGGTCGAGATCCTGCTCGATCACGTTGACGCCACGCTCCAGGCACAGCGAGATCTTGATCGGGTCGATCTCCAGCCCGTAGCCGCGCACCTGCCGGTCCTGCGTCAGGTCCGCGAGTAGCTTGCCGTCGCCGCAGCCGAGGTCGAGCACGCGCGCGCCGGGCTTCACCCACTGCTGGATGATGTCGAAATCAACGCGCATCGGCGACGCTCCGTGGGGCAAGGCCCGCGTGCACCTGCTCCATGTAGCGCTGCAGTGCGTCGTGGTAGCGCGGGATCGGCAGCAGGAAGGCGTCGTGGCCCTCGTTGGCCTCTATCTCCACGTAGCTCACGTCGCGGTGCGCCGCGAGCAGCGCGTCGACGATCTCGCGCGAGCGCCGCGGCGAGAAGCGCCAGTCGCTGGAGAACGAGACCACCAGGAAGCGCGCGCGCGCGCGGCGAAAAGCCTCGACCGGATCGTCGCCGAAGTCGCGCGCGAGATCGAAGTAGTCCAGTGCGCGCGTCATCAACAGGTAGGTGTTGGCGTCGAAATTGTCGGCGAACTGGTCGCCCTGGTAGCGCAGGTAGCTCTGCACCTGGAACTCGGCGTCGGCCTCGGATCCCGGCGCGAAGGAGCCGCTGCGCAGCTCGCGCCCGAACTTGTCGCCCATCAGCTCGTCGGACAGATAGGTCACGTGGCCGATCATGCGCGCGATCGCCAGGCCCTGGCGCGGCAGCGTGCCGTGCTCGAGGAACCAGCCGTCGTGGAATTGCGGATCGGCCATGATGGCCTTGCGCGCGATCTCGTTGAACGCGAGGTTCTGCGCCGAGAGCTTCAGCGCGGCGGCGATCACCACGCAGTGGCGCACCCGCTCGGCATGGTCGATGGTCCAGCGCATGGCCTGCATGCCGCCGAGACTGCCGCCGACCACGGCGGCCCAGCGCTCGATGTGGAGCAGGTCGGCCAGCCGGCGCTGTGTGGCGACCCAGTCGCGCACGCGCACCACCGGGAAGTCCGGTCCCCAGATCCGGCCGGTCGCGGGATTGACGCTGTGCGGCCCGGTGCTGCCGGCGCAGCCGCCGATGTTGTTCAGGCTGACCACGAAGAAACGCGAGGTGTCGATCGGCTTGCCGGGTCCGATGCAGTTGTCCCACCAGCCGGGCTTGCGGTCCGCGGGCGAGTGGTAACCCGCGGCGTGGGCGTTGCCGCTGAGCGCGTGGCAGATCAGCACGGCGTTGGAGCGATCCGCGTTCAGCGTGCCGTAGGTCTCGTAGACGATGTCGTAGCCAGGCAGCGTGCGCCCGCAGGCGAGCTCGAGCGGCTGCTCGAAGCGCTGCGTGCGGGGCGTCACGATGCCGACACTGCCGGCCGCTGCTCGCGGTTCCATGGTCCGGGGTCCGTTGTGGGGCGGGCAATCTTGCAACTGTGTGCTTTCCTGTTCAAGCGCGGGCCGGCGCGATGCCCAGATCCGGCGGGATGCGCGCAGGAGCGCGGACCAGGGCGGTCTTGAAGCGGCTGCCGTGCCCGGTGCCGATTTCCACCGCGCCGGGCGCGACGCCGAACTCGCTGGCGAGGAAGCGGCACAGCCGCTCGTTTGCCGCACCCTCGCTGGGCACGGCGCTGATACGGATGCGCAACCTTCCGCCGTGCTCGCCGATGATCCGGTCGGCCGAGGCGCGCGGCTGCACCTGGCAGCGCAACGACAGCACCTCGCCCTGCCAGCGCCAGAACGGCCCGGTTTCCGCCATCAGAAGCCCAGCACCACGCCGCGCGGAAGCCCGACGCCCTGTGCCAGGCCGCGCAGCAGGATCTCGAGCACGTTGATGATGACGAACACCAGGATCGGTGACAGGTCCAGGCCGCCGAGCGGCGGCAGCAGCCGGCGCACCGGCGCCATCACCGGCTCGGTGAGCTGGTACAGCAGCGCGATCCCCGGATGATGGCTCTGCGGCGCGATCCAGCTGAAAACGATCAACAGCAGGATCCCGAAGAAATAGATGTTCAGCAGCAGCGACAGGATGCCGAGCAGCGACCACGCGAGCAGCAGCAGCGGGTTGCCGATCGAAAAGCCGAGCAGCGCGAGCACCACCAGTGTCGCGATGCACTGGATCGCGAGCGCCAGCACCAGGCTCGCGCTGTCCAGGCGCCCGAGTGGCGGGATAATGCGCCGCAGCGGCCGCAGCAGCGGGCTCGTGACCTTCACGATGAACTGCGAGATCGGGTTGTAGAAGTCCGCGCGCGCCAGTTGCAGCAGCAGGCGCAGCAGCACCGCGAACAGCAGCACGCCAAAGGCGGTCTGGACCAGGTAGCGAGAGATCTCCGCGAAGGTTCCCATGTGCGTCGTGGTTCCCGGCTCAGGGCTGCCCAAGCTCGTCGGCGAGCTCGCGCGAGCGGTTGCTGGCCGCCTCGAGCGCGGATTCGAAGACGCGGCGCAGGCCGCGCTCCTCCAGCACCCGCAGCGCGCGCTCGGTGGTGCCGCCGGGCGAGGTCACGCGGCGGCGCAACTCCACCACGTCGACGTCGGTTTCCAGCGCCATGCGCGCCGCGCCCAGCGCGGTTTGCGCGGTCAGCTGGCGCGCGAGCGCCGGGTCGAGCCCGAGGTTCTCGGCGGCGAGCTGCATCGCCTCCATGACCAGGAAGAAGTAGGCCGGCCCGCTGCCCGAGACCGCGGTTACCGCGTGCATGGCGTCCTCGTCCTCCACCCAGGCCACGAAGCCGACGCTCGACAGGATCTCGTGCGCGGCGGCGCGCTGCTCCGCGGTTACGGCGGGCGTGGCGTAGAGGGCGGTGGCGCTCGCCTGCAGCAGCGCCGGCGTGTTGGGCATGCAGCGCACGATGGCGACGTCGGCTCCCAGCCAGGACTGCAGCGAGGCAGTGCCGATGCCCGCGGCGATCGAGATGACCAGCGAGCCGCGTTCGGCCACGGCCGCGGCGATGTCGCGGCAGGCGCTGCGCAGTTGCTGGGGCTTCACGGCCAGCACCACGATGTCGGCGCTGGCGGCGGCTTCGTGGTTGTCGGCGCTGGTGAGCACCCCGAGCGCGCCGAGGCGCTCGCGGCAGCCCGCGTCGGGGTCGCTGACGCGAATCGCGCGCGGATCCCAGCCGCGCGCGATGATGCCCCCGACCATGCTGCCGGACATGTTGCCGCCGCCGATGAAGGCGATGTTGCTGCGGGTCATCCGCGTCTCCCTGTCATGCGTTGAATCTCCGGGCTCATGTCCCGCGCGGCCCGAACAGCGCGGTACCGATACGCACCAGCGTCGCGCCCTCGGCGATCGCCGCCTCCATGTCGTCGCTCATCCCCATGGACAGCGTGTCCAGCCCGGGGATGTCGCGCTGCAGCTCTGCCAGGCAGCGCGCGAGCCGCGCGAAGGGCAGGCGCTGCGCGTCGATCCCATCCGACGGGGCCGGCAGCGTCATCAGGCCACGCAACCTGAGGCGTGGCAGCGCGGCAATCGCCCGCGCCAGCGCCGCTAGCTCGTGCGGGGCGGCGCCGCCCTTGCTCGCTTCGCCGCACAGGTTCACCTCGATGCAGCAATCGAGCGGCGGCAGGTGCGCCGGGCGCTGCTCGTCCAGGCGCTGGGCGATGCGCAGCCGGTCGATGCCGTGCACCCAGGCGAAGCTGGCGGCGATGGCCGCGGTCTTGTTGCCCTGGATGCGGCCCACGAAGTGCCATGTTAACGGAAGATCCGCCAGCGCCTCGATCTTGGGCAGCGCTTCCTGAACGTAACTTTCACCGAATTGCGCCAGCCCGGCGCGATGGGCCTCGCGCACGCGCTCCGGGCCGTGCGTCTTGCTGATGCCCACCAGCGCGACCGAGCCGGGCGCGCGCCCGTGGCGCGCCTCGAGGCGGGCGATCTGCCCGAGCAGGGCCCGGGTTCGTTCGGCGATCGTGTCCATGCAGTCCCTCGCGTGCGGCGCGGCTACGCTGGCGGAGCCGGCCGGCCCGTTTCCTTTACCGCCCGGTTGCGTGGTCTATTATACCGAAGGGGCGTGACATGACCTGCGGGATGTCGCGCATCGCTTCACCGTCGGGAAAGCCCATGGATATCACCGAACTTCTCGCCTTCGCCGCCAAGCAGCGGGCCTCCGACCTGCACTTGTCGGCCGGCCTGCCGCCGATGATCCGGGTCGACGGCGACGTCAGGCGCATCAACCTGCCTCCGATGGATCACCGGCAGGTGCATGACTTGATCTATGAGATCATGAATGACAAGCAGCGTCGCGATTACGAGGAGTTCCTGGAAACGGACTTCTCCTTCGAGGTCCGGGGTGGCGCGCTTTCGCGTCAACGCGTTCAACCAGAACCGCGGCTCGGGCGCCGTGTTCCGCACCATCCCGTCCAAGGTGCTGACCATGGAGGATCTCGGGATGGGGCAGGTGTTTCGCGAGATCTCGATGGAGCCGCGCGGGCTCGTGGTGGTGACCGGGCCGACCGGTTCGGGCAAGAGCACCACGCTGGCGGCGATGGTCGACTACATCAACGACAACAAGTACCACCACATCCTGACCATCGAGGACCCGATCGAGTTCGTCCACGAGGCCAAGAAATGCCTGGTGAACCAGCGCGAGGTGCACCGCGACACGCACGGCTTCGCCGAGGCGCTGCGCTCGGCGCTGCGCGAGGACCCCGACATCATCCTGGTCGGCGAGATGCGCGACCTCGAGACCATACGCCTGGCGCTCACGGCCGCCGAGACCGGGCACCTCGTTTTCGGCACCCTGCACACGACCTCGGCGGCGAAGACCATCGACCGTATCGTCGACGTGTTTCCGGCGCAGGAGAAATCGATGGTCCGCTCGATGCTCTCGGAGTCGCTGATGGGCGTCATTTCGCAGACGCTGCTCAAGAAGGTGGGCGGCGGACGCATCGCGGCGCACGAGATCATGCGTGGCACCCCGGCGATCCGCAACCTGATCCGCGAGGACAAGGTGGCGCAGATGTATTCCGCGATCCAGACCGGATCCGGCGTGGGCATGCAGACCATGGACCAGTGCCTCACCGACCTGGTGGCCAAGCGCCTCGTCACGCGCGAGGCCGCGCGCGAGAAGGCCAAGATCCCCGACAACTTTTGATCGCTGCCGCCACACCCGCACCCGCACGACCCCCCGGAGAGACCCGTCATGGAAGCCAACGAGACAGCGAAGAGGGAACTGGAAGTCACCGACATGCTGGCGCGGATGGTCGAGAAGAAGGCTTCCGACCTTTTCATCACCGCCGGTGTCGCGCCCTGCATCAAGGTGCACGGCAAGTTGCATCCCGTCGACGACGTGCCGCTCACGCCGGAACGCGCGCGCGAACTCGTGCTGAGCATCATGAACGAGAACCAGCGCAAGGAGTTCGTGCGTTCGCACGAATGCAATTTCGCGATCAGTTCGCGCGGCGTGGGACGCTTTCGTGTCAGCGCATTCTACCAGCGCAACCTGGTGGGCATGGTGCTGCGGCGCATCGAGTCGAAGATTCCCACCGTCGACGAGCTGCAGCTGCCGCCGATCATCAACGAGCTGGCGATGACCAAGCGCGGGCTGATCATTTTCGTCGGCGCGACCGGCACCGGCAAGTCCACCTCGCTCGCCGCCATGGTCGGTTACCGCAACCGCAACAGCTCGGGCCACATCATCACGATCGAGGACCCGATCGAGTACGTGCACCAGCACAACAAGTGCATCGTCACGCAGCGCGAGGTCGGCATCGACACCGAGAGCTTCGAGATCGCGCTGAAGAACACCTTGCGCCAGGCGCCCGACGTGATCCTGATCGGGGAGATCCGCACGCGCGAGACCATGCAGCACGCCGTGACCTTCGCCGAGACCGGCCACCTCTGTCTCGCGACCCTGCACGCGAACAACGCCAACCAGGCGCTGGACCGGATCCAGAACTTCTTCCCCGCCGACGCGCGCGACCAGCTGTGGATGGACCTGTCGCTGAACCTGAAGGCGATGATCGCCCAGCAGCTGATCCCCACCGTCGACGGCCAGGGACGGCGCGCTGCGATCGAGATCCTGATCAACACGCCGCTGGTCTCGGACATCATCCGCAAGGGCGAGGTGCACGCGCTGAAGGAATTGATGGAGCGCTCGACCGAGCTCGGCATGCAGACTTTCGACCAGTCGCTCTACCAGCTCTATTGCGACGGCGTGATCTCCTACGAGCACGCCTTGTCCTACGCCGATTCGCAGAACAACATGCGCCTGATGATCAAGATGGGCACGCAGACCGGTGGTCTCGGCCGTGCGGCCGGGCTCGCGATCGATGACACCACGGAGAACACCGGGCAGTTCTTCGGCAAGCGTCCCTGAGTTCGCTCAGCCGCCCGGACGCGAGCGTTCGGCGAACCAGCTTTCCAGGATCACGCAGGCCGCGACGCTGTCGAGCGCCGTGCGCCCCTGCTCTCCCGCCATGCGATCGCGCGCCTCGAAGGAACTGAGGCGCTCGTCCATCAGTTCGCAGCGGATGCAGAAGCGTCCGTGCAGCCGGCGCGAGAAGCGCGCCGCGCGCTCGCTCATCGCGCTGGGCGTGCCGTCCATGTTGAGCGGCAGCCCGACCAGCAGCAGCGCGGGTCCCCATTCGCCGATCAGGCGACGGATGCGTTCCCAGTCCGGCACGCCGTCGCGCGCCGCCAGCACGGGCAGCGCGGTCGCCGTGCCGGTGAGCGGGTTGCCCACCGCCACGCCGATGCGACGCAGGCCGTAATCGAAGGCCAGCACCACGCCCATGCCGGCTCAGGCGTTGCCGAAGGTGCTGCTGAGCAGCCCGAGGTTGATCCCCAGGCGCGCGGCGGCGGCCTGCGCGCGCTGCTCCAGCGGCACTTCGAACAGGATCGAGGGCTCCGCCGGCAGGCTGAGCCACGCATTCGCCGCGAGTTCCTCCTCCAGCTGCCCCGGACCCCAGCCCGCATAGCCCAGCGCGATCAGCGCCTCCTGCGGGCCGTTATCGTGGGCGATCGACTCGAGTATGTCGCGCGACGTGGTGAGGCTGATCTGGGCCGTCACGTGCAGCGTCGATTGCCAGTGCCAGCGTTTCTCGCG
>JAKJFB010000023.1:0-340 GCA_022705125.1 Pseudomonadota bacterium | reverse complement strand
AGCTGCCGATCGGCTGGCCGAACTGCTTGCGCTCGTGCAGGTAGGGCAGGGTCACGTCCAGCGCCGCCTGCATGATCCCGACCGGGCCGCCGGCCAGCACCGGCTGGTCGTGGTGGTGCACGAAGCCGGGAATCTCCAGGTGCTCGAAGATATCGTCGAAGCTCAGCTCGAGCGGCCGGTTCACGACGATGCCCATCGCGCCGTGCTCGTTGTGCTCGCACAGATAGGTGATGCTGTGCGCGAAGATGGAATCCTCCATCCCCGGCATCGCGATCAGGAAATGGTTGCGCAGCCGCACGTTCATGGCCGCATTGTCGGCCCCGGGGTGCAATGATGGCAA
>JAKJFB010000239.1 GCA_022705125.1 Pseudomonadota bacterium | reverse complement strand
GACCAGCCGCTCGCGAGTCAAAAACTTTTTCCTTATTTCATGCCAGGTTCTTATTACCTGAGCGCATCCACGCGCTCAGATGGCGTCGGGACCCGTCTCGCCGGTGCGAATGCGGATGACCTGCTCGAGCGGTGCGACGAAAATCTTGCCGTCGCCGATCTTGCCGGTATTGGCCGCGGAGCGGATCGCTTCGATCACCGCGTCGGTCTGGGCGTCGTCGACCGCGATCTCGAGCTTGACCTTGGGCAAGAAATCCACCACGTACTCGGCGCCGCGATACAACTCGGTGTGGCCCTTCTGGCGCCCGAAACCCTTGACCTCGCTGACCGTGACACCCTGCACGCCGATGTCCGACAGCGCAGAGCGCACGTCATCGAGCTTGAAGGGTTTGATGATGGCGGTGATCAACTTCATCGTGTGTCTCCTGCGACATGGCGGCGCCGGCCGGCTGAACGGCGCGCATTATACTGGCGCGCATTACAGCACAACAGCGCGACTCAGCGGCAATGCGCGGCGAGCGCATCCGCAAGGTCGCGCTCGTACCGCTCGCGCTCGCCGCCGTCGAGGATCTCGCGCGCGCCAGCGGCGGACTCGCGCACCAGGTAGGCGGCCTGGCGCGACCGTTCGAGCTCGGCACGCAGCTGCGCGCAGGCCCGTTCGCGCTCCCCGGTCTCGATCGCGGCCGCGGCCGCCGCCGCGCTGCGCTCGCGGCGCTCCGCATCCCACACCTCGAGCAACTTGCGGCTGCGCTCGCGATGGCGCTGCAATTCCGGGTCGGGTGTCGCGCTCCCCGCGGGTGCCTCGATCGACTGCACCGCGGCGCCCGTCACCGGCGCGCGATCACCGAAGTGCACGCGGCCCTCGGCGTCGGTCCAGCGGTAGATCTCGGCGTTCGCCGCAAGGCTCGCGGCGGCGCAGAGCAACAGCAACCATGTCATGCGCAACAACGTCATGCGGTGCATGTTGCCCGAAGGCCAGAAAACATGCACGCGTTGGCAGGGGCGGTCTCGTGGGTCGGCGTTGATGCCGACATGTGCCGTGCCGAATGCTGCTGTCGCCAAATGCTGTTGTCGCCATGAATGGCGACCCACAAAAAAAGGGCGCCCCAAGGGCGCCAACAGGAGAATCGAGACCGGTACGGTGCGGGCACTACGGCCCGCGGGCAGAGGCGTGAGTGACGCTCCCCCTCCCGCGAGGGGGAGCGTGCCGTCATCAGCCGTAGGCGCGCTCGCCGTGCTCGACCGTATCGAGGCCCTGGCGCTCCGTCTCTTCCGAGACGCGCAGGCCGATCGCCAGGTCGATCAGTTTGAAGAGCACCAGGCTCACCAGGCCGGACCACACCAGGGTGATGCCCACGCTCTTGGCCTGGATCAGCACCTGGGCCAGCATGTCGTACGGAGCCACTTCCATGGTCACCCAGTCGAAGAAGCCCGCGCCGCCCAGTTGCGGATCGGCGAACACGCCGGTCAGGAGGGCGCCCAGGATGCCGCCGACGCAGTGCACGCCGAAGACGTCGAGCGAGTCGTCATAGCCGAGCTTGCGCTTGAGCCAGGTCACCGCCCAGAGGCAGACCAGGCCAGCCGCCGCGCCGATGATCAGGGCGCCCATCGGACCCACCCAGCCGCAGGCCGGCGTGATGGCAACCAGGCCGGCGATCGCACCCGAGGCCGCGCCGAGCATGGTCGGGGTGCCGCGCACCGCCCACTCCACCAGCGTCCACACCAGGGTGGCGACCGCGGTGGCGAGCAGGGTGTTCAGGAACACCTGGCCGGCGAAGGCGTTGGACTCGAGGTTCGAGCCGACGTTGAAGCCGTACCAGCCCACCCACAGCAGAGAGGCGCCGATCATCACCAGTGGCAGGTTGTGCGGCGCCATCGCGGTGGTGCCGTAGCCGATGCGCTTGCCGATCAGCAGGGCGCCGACCAGGCCCGCGATACCCGCGTTGATGTGCACCACCGTGCCGCCGGCGAAGTCGAGCGCGCCGAGCTGGAACAGGTAGCCGGCATGGCTGGTCACGTCGGCCACGACATCGGCGCTGGTGTAGGCGTCAGGGCCGTCCCAGTACCACACCATGTGCGCGATCGGGTAATAGGCGAACGTCAGCCAGCCCACGACGAACAGCAGGATGGCGCCGAACTTCATGCGCTCGGCGAAGGCGCCGACGATGAGGGCGGGCGTGATCGCCGCGAACGAGCCCTGGAAGACGATGTACACGTACTCGGGGAGGTAGATTCCCTTGGAGAACGTGGCCGCCAGCGTGGTCGCGTCCACTCCGCTCAGGAACAGCTTGTCGAAGCCGCCGATGAATGCATTGCCCGCGGTGAAAGCCAGGCTGTAGCCGTAGACGACCCACAACACGGTGCCCAGACACCACACGATCATGACCTGCATCAGCACGGAGAGCACGTTCTTGGAGCGCACCATGCCGCCGTAGAACAGCGCGAGGCCCGGAATCGCCATCAGCGTGACCAGGACCGTGGCGGTCATCATCCACGAGATGTCGCCCTTGTCGGGCGTGGGGGCATCGGCGAGGGCCAGTGCCGGCGCGAGCGCGAGCAATGCACCGCCCGCGATACGCAGGAGTTTCGTCTTCATGGGATCGCTCCGTGTGATACCTGTTGGGGTTGGGGTGCGCGTGCTCATACCGCCTCCTCGCCCGTTTCGCCGGTGCGGATGCGCACCGCCTGGTCGATCGGCGTCACGAAGATCTTGCCGTCGCCGATCTTGCCGGTGCGCGCGGCCTTGGTGACGGCCTCGATCACCTGCTCGACGATGCCGTCGGGCACGACGACCTCGATCTTCACCTTCGGCAGGAAGTCGACGACGTACTCGGCGCCGCGATAGAGCTCGGTGTGCCCCTTCTGGCGGCCGAAGCCCTTGACCTCGCTGACCGTGATGCCCTGTACCCCGATGTCCGAGAGCGCCTCGCGCACGTCATCGAGCTTGAAGGGCTTCACAATGGCAGTCACCATTTTCATGTTTGCATCTCCTTTGGCGCCCCCCGCCGCACCGCGGCGGGGGGCTGGTTGTATCAGCCGGTCACAGGGCCTTGCTGGCCGCGAACACCACGCGCGCGTCGGCGTCGTCGGCATCGATGCCATAGAGGTCGTCGATGGTGGTGTCGTAGTAGGTCAGGCCGAGCGTGATGTCGCCGATTTCCGTGAACGTGCGGCTCAGGCCGACCGACCAGTCCGTGTACTGGTCTTCATCGGGCTCGAACACGCCGTCGTCGCTCATGAGGTTCTGGCCCACGTGCAGCGCGAGCGACATATCCCACCAGGGCAGCGCATAGGTGTAATTGGCGTAGGGGTAGAAGTACTCGACCTCGTCGCCGATCGCGTCCGTGGTGCCCTCGCCGAAGTACTCCCACGAATAGTTCAGGCCCACGGTCAGGCCGCCGTAGGTGACCGAGGCCGCCAGTTCCTGGTAGTCGAGTTGCGGGTCACCGGGGTAGTCGTAGTAGTAGTACCCGACCTTGTAGCTGCACGACGAGCAACCGAAGCTGCCGGAGTAGCCGCCGTAGTAGTCCATCTCGGCGCTGGCGTCGGTGTCGAAGTCGACGTTCGATGCCCAGATGCCGGCGAAGAAGCCACTGTCGAAGGCGGCATCGAAGCCACCCTGGATCGCGGGACGCTCCTGGGTCTGGGAAACGCCGCGAAACACGTAATCGGTCGCCACGGCCACGTTGCCGCTGAAGGTGGCGGCGCTCGCGCCCGCCGACCCCATCGCCAGAGCGGCTGCCCCTGCTGCCATGATTGCTTTCAGTTTCATGCTTCCTGTCTCCTTGACTGCATACGGTAGGAATTCACCGGGCCGCACCGACACGGTGGGGCATCCTGGCTCACATCCCCTACTGCAGACAGCGTGCCAAGCAGAAAAAGCCGCATTGAAACAACAGGTTGAACTCAGATCGTCACGTTCAGCCGATGTGGCAGCTCAGCATCCGTCGCGACAGCCAGCACCAACATGGTGCGTCCGGTCCGGCATGGTGCGCACATCCGCGGTGCGCGGCGCACACCAACGCTGGCAGTGCGGGCGCAATCGTTTAGAATCGCGGCCTACCCGGGGAGACCTTGCGCGGCGATGATCAATGACAACCTGATACGCAGTCTCGGCGATCAGCTCGGCCGCTTCATCGGCGACAGCGCGGCGCGCGAGGACATGCAGAAAAGCCTGAACACCATCGTGCAGGGCGTGTTCGCGCGGCTCGACCTGGTCACGCGCGAACAGTTCGACGCACAGCTAGAGACGCTCGAGCGCACGCGCGAGCAGCTCGCACGGCTCGAGGACGAGCTCGCGCGGCTGCAGGAGCAGCTCGCGGAACTGGAGCGCGCCAGGGAGTAGCGGCGCGCGCGGATTCACCATGCATCCAGGGAAGGATCATGCAACTCGCCACCATCGCCACCCGTGCCCAGATCGGCATCGCCGCCCCGGCGGTGCGCGTCGAGATCCACCTCTCCAGCGGACTGCCGCGCACCGCGATCGTGGGGCTGCCCGAGACCGCCGTGCGCGAGAGCAAGGACCGCGTGCGCAGCGCGGTGCTGAACTCGCATTTCGAGTTCCCGATGTCGCGCATCACCATCAACCTCGCACCAGCCGACTTGCCCAAGGACGGCGGCGGACGCTATGACCTGGCGATCGCACTCGGCATCCTCGGCGCCTCGGGGCAGCTGAACAGCGCCACCTTCAAAGGCTTCGAGTTCATCGGCGAGCTGGCGCTGAACGGCGAGATCCGTCCGGTGTGCGGCGCGCTCCCGGCCGCGCTCGCCTGCCATGCCGCGGGCCGCGCGCTGATCCTCCCCGAAGGCAACGCCGCCGAGGCCGCGCGCATCCCCGGCGCCTGCGTGCTGCCGGCACGCAACCTGCTGCAGGTCTGCGCGCACCTCAACGGCAGCGTGCTGATCGACCCCCAACAGCCACCGCCCCCGGCACCCTCGCCGCCGGGCGCGGATCTCGCCGAGGTACTGGGACAGCCACGCGCCAAGCGCGCGCTCGCGATCGCCGCGGCCGGCAGCCTGAACCTGCTGATGAGCGGCCCGCCCGGCACCGGCAAGACCATGC
>JAKJFB010000238.1 GCA_022705125.1 Pseudomonadota bacterium | reverse complement strand
CGCGCTCCGCCCCGCCCTCGCGCCGGGCTCAGGGCTCGAAGCCGTCGCGATGCACCACGCCGGGCGGCAGCACCGGCGCGCGCGCGCTGATCAGCAGGCGGCGGAAGCCGGTGTCACGCGCCGCCAGCAGGAGGCTGCCATCGGCGCCGATCCAGTCGTCGCTGCCGTCCGAATAGTTGGCACCACCGTCGGGCACGTCGAAGCTGGCGATGGTGGCATCGGCCGGTCCTTGCGGCGTCGGCACGCGCACCACCTGGCCGGTCGAGAGCAGGCGTTGCGGCGCGCGTCCCGCGCGCAGCAGCCAGAGGTCCTTGGTCGCGTTCGGGTTGGTGGTTGCTTCCATCACGATGTCGCCGTTCTCGAACACCGCGATCGCGTCGAAGCTGCGCCAGGTACGGCCGGGCTCCGGCTCATACGGAGCGCCGACCAGGCCGAGCAGCGCCACCAGTTGCGGCGACTGGCCGGCGCGCACCCGGAACAGCCCGGTCGGATCGCCGCCGTCGGCGGTGTCGAGACCGGCCACGAAGGCGGCGGAGTCGCCGGCGACCGTCAGGCTGTCCAGATCGAAGGAACGCCAGCTCGCATTCATCCAGTTCGGGCCATGCAAGCCGCTGGGTTCGGTGTAGGCAAGGCCCCGGTTGCTGGTGCCATCGTGCCGGAACAGTCCGCGCTGGGTGGGGCCGGCGGGCGCGCGCCAGTTGGAAAAGAACACCACGCCCTCGTCGCCCGAGGGTTGCGGGGTGATCGAGTCGAAGCCGGTGAAGATCGCGCCGGCGATGCCGATGTCCGGGCCCAGCGCGCCGGCGGCGTTGTCGGCCGCGAGCGCCAGTGGTGCGCCGGTGCACAGTTCGAAGATGCCCTCGCGCGACCCGCTGACCGGCAGGCGCGCGTAGATGCGGCCATTGCGCGCGACGCCGACGCGCGACAGGGTCAGCGCGCTCGGGGCGAAGCTGTCGCCCGGCGCGAGGCCGGGTGCGAGCGCGGCCTCGGTTGCGCCGGTACGCATGCAGGGCTGGTTGCCTGCGTCGGGGACATGCCGCGCGATGATGCGGCTGTCGGCGCCGGTGGGACTCGTGACCTCGGCCAGCAGCACGGCCTGGCCGGCATCGAGCATGCGCGACTGGCCGAAGCCCGAGGCGTTCGGAAACACCCAGCCGGTGCCGAGGTTCGGACCGAGCGCGCCGTCGCTCGAGGCGCGTGCGAACTCGATGTTGCGCGTGCCGTCCCAGCGCCACAGGCCGTGGGTCGCGCTCAAGGTCGCGGCTGGATCGCCCGCGCGCCCGGCCAGGCTGCGCTGCCCGTCGGGGGCGACCGAGCCGCCGCCCTCGCGCAAGGACAGGAACACGTGGCCGGCCTCGGCCCCGCTGCGGCCCGGACCGGCCGAGCCCGAAGCATCGAGCTGCGCATAGCGCTGCAGGCGGCTGCCGCTGTAGGCCCAGTAGCCTTCGGCCGAAGCCGCGCCCTGGGCGCGAAAGCCATAGCGCGTGCCACCCGCGTCGCCGACCGCGATGTCGTAGAGCACGCGTGAGGCCGAGGCCGGCAAGTCCGGCGTCACCACGGTGCTCGATTCCCCGGCGATCACTTGCCAGGTCAGTGCCTGTGCTGACGCTGGCAGCGGGGCGAGGCCGAGGGCAGCAAGGCAGGCGGTTCGGGTGAGGCACGAGGCAAGGGTCACGCGGCGTCTCCATCGGCGTATCCGGAGTCCGATCCGGATTTCGGCGCGGATGGTAGGCTGGCCGCCCGGTGCTGTCGGCGCGTTTCGGTCACGCCCCGGTCACGGAACGGTAACGCCGACGGAATGGACCAAGGATCAATTGTTTGAACGCGACGGACAGCGCCGCCTTCGGCTTTCGCTTCGGCACGGCAGAGTTCGACGAGGCCCGCTGCGAACTGCGCGTGGCGGGTCTGCCGGTCGAGGTCGAACCGCGCGTACTGGCTCTGCTGGCCTATCTCCTGCGCCATGCCGGCGAGGTGGTCACCAAGGAAGAACTGCTGCGCGAGGTCTGGGCCGGCCGTGTCACGGTCGACAAGGTGTTGCCCAGCGCCATCACCAAGCTGCGCCGCGCCCTAGGCGCGGCCAATGCGGCGCAGCTCACCACCCAGGCGCGGATCGGCTATCGCCTCGATGGCCCGGTGCGGCGTGTGGCGGTCGGGCGGCAACCGCATAGCGACTTGCAGCTGCGCGCCGGCCAGCCGGTCCCGACCCGACCCAACTTCGCCCTGCTGCGCCAGCTCGGACGGACCCACGGCAGCGAAGTCTGGCTGGCCGAGCACGTCAAGACGCGCGAATTGCGCGCCTACAAGTTCGCGCTCGACGGCGACCGCCTGCGCACGCTCAAGCGCGAGGCGACCCTGATGCGGCTGTTGCGCGACAGCCTGCCGGACAGCGATGGCTTCATCGAACTGATCGACTGGAACTTCGAGCAGGCGCCGTATTTCCTCGAATGCGAGTACGGCGGCGTCTCGCTCGCCGAATGGGCCGCCACCCATCTGCCATCGCTCGAGCGCGAAGCACGCCTCGGCCTGTTCCTGCAGATCGCCGACGCGGTGGCGCAGGCGCATTCGGTCGGCGTGCTGCACAAGGACCTCAAGCCGGCGAACGTGCTGGTGCAGGGCGATCCGGCCGCGCCGCGGCTGCGCCTGACCGATTTCGGCAGCGGCCACCTGCTCGAACCCGACCGGCTCGAACAATTCGGCATCACCCGTATGGGCATGACGATGGACGACGGCGATGCGGCCTCGACCTCCGGTACGCCGCTGTTCCTCGCACCGGAGTTGTACGCCGGACAACAGCCCACGGTGCGCAGCGACGTTTACGCGCTCGGCATCCTGCTCTACCAGTTGCTGGCCGCGCGCGTCGGGCAGCCGATGGCCCCGGGCTGGGAAGCGGAGATCGACGACGAACTGCTGCGCGAAGACCTGCGGCGCGCCACCGACGGCAGCGCGGAGCGCCGCCTCGGCAGCGCCGCCGAACTGGCGCAACGCGTACGCGATCTGCCGGAGCGACGCATCGAGGCGCTGGCGCGGCAGCAGGCACGTGACCTCGCGCGGCGCGATCGCGCCGCCGTGGCGCGCGCGCAGGCGCGGCGACCGATGCTGCTCGCGCTGCTCGCGGTGCTCGCGCTTGGCATCGGGATCGCCCTGTGGTTGCGGCAACAGGCGCTCGCGGCGCGCGATCGAGCCGAGGCCGAACTGCAACGCGCAACCGCGCTCGCTCGATTCTTGAACGATGACCTGATCGGGCGCTCCAATCCGCTGGTCTCGGCGAAGGGCCCGGACACCACGCTGCGTGAAGTGTTGGTGGCGGCGCGGGATCGGGTCGCGGCGCGCTTCGCCACCTTGCCCGCAACCGAAGCCGGCATCCGTTCGAGTCTCGCGTCCGCCTTCGGCGTGATCGATCAGCACGAGGATGCGCGCGTCGAAGCGGAGCGCGCGCTGGCCCTGCTCGCGGCGAGCGAACAGCACGATACCGCGGCCGAGTTCGCGACTCGCGTGGTGCTGATCCGCGCGCTCGGTCGGCTCGGCCGCTTCGATGACGCCGCGTCAGCGCTGGCCGAGTTCGAACAGCGCGCCGGCACCGCGCCCGCGGCCTCGACTCGCCAGCAACTGGCGATGGCGCGCGCCGGGCTGCACATGGTGCGTTCCGAGTTCGACCAGGCCGTGATCGCGCTGCGCGCCGCCATCGACGGGATTGATCCCGACGACCCCGGCGCAGTCGCGCAGCGCGATTCGCTGCGCCTGGACCAGATCATCGCGCTGACTTTCGCCGGGCAGGATGCGCAGGCGATCGAGCAGGGCCGGGGGTTGATTGATGAGGCGTCGACGCGCGCCGAGAACTCCGAGTTGTTGATCGCGCTGACCCGCCTCGCCCTGGCGCGTGCGCAAGGCGAGGATCACGCCGCGGCGCAGGCCTTGCTGATGCAGGCCAGGCCGGTGATCGCGGCCACGCTGGGCGAGAACCACTCGCGCATGCTCGGGCTCACCAACGAACTGTTCGCCGTCAGCTTCCGCCGCGGCGATTGGCCGCAGGCGCTCGAGTACGCGCAGCAGGTGCATGAGCGCGTGCGTGCCAAGTTCGGCGATGGCAACGCGGTCACCTGGGTCACGCTACTGAACTGGGCCCGCACCTTGAGCGAGGTTGGCCGGGCCGAGGAGGCCGCCACGCCGGCGCGCAGCGCGTTCGAGCACCTGCAGCGGCTCGCCGGAGCCGACGCACCGCAGACGCAGGACGCGGCCTTCGTCCTGGCCATGATCGAACTGCAGCGCGGCCAGCGCGTGGCCGCCGCCGGCCTGATTGAAACCCTCGATGCGAACGCGCTCGAATCCGGCCGTGCGACCGGGCAGTGGCCGGCGGCGATCAATGCGCTGCGCGGCATCGAGCGCCAGCAAGCCGGCGATGCGGTCGCGGCCCGCGCCTGGCTCGATGCGGCACTGCAAGCGATGCGCGAAGAGGCAGCGCTGGATTCACCGAGCTTGATCTACCGTCTCGCGCGGCAGGCGCGATCCGCCCTGGATTGACGCGGCGGACGCGGGTCCGCAAGGTCGCGCCTCAGAGTTCGAAGCCGTTGCCAAAGATCGCGTCGGGCAGCGGCACCACTTCCACCGCGCCGATATCGCAGCGCAGGCCTTGCGGGCGCGTAATGCCGCGTTGATCGATGCCGGCATCGGGCGAAGCGCAGTCCATCACGCCACTGCCGGCGGCGGGTACGCGCGTGTCGGTCAGGCCACCGTTGTCCTGCAGCGGCCCGAGTTGCGGATCGATGCCGAGCAGGTTGCCCTGGCTGCTGCCGATCGGCACCAGCACGCCGTTCGGGTCCTCGATCAGGCTGTCGTCGATGGTGAGGATCTCGTTCGCGAGATTGGGTCGGCCGTTGCTCAAGCCCGGCACATCGTTGCCGAGGTCGCCGCCGGCGCCGTTGCCCGCGAACAGGCTGCGGGTGATGGTGACTTCGGCATGGCTGCTTCCGGCCAGCAGGCTGCCGTTGTAGCCGATGCTGTACAGCGCGCCGCCGGCTTCGGCGCTGTTGTCGGCGAAGGTCGAATGGTCGATGGTGACTTCGCCGTTGAGG
>JAKJFB010000237.1 GCA_022705125.1 Pseudomonadota bacterium | reverse complement strand
GGTCGGGCAGCGCGATGCGGCGGCGCGCCCGGGCGGCGCGGCATGATGCGTCGCCTCGACGCGTCGGCACCCGGTTTCGCGGGCGAACTGGCGGCACTGCTGGATTTCAGCG
Source organism: Pseudomonadota bacterium (assembly GCA_022705125.1). The sequence goes on along the minus strand of JAKJFB010000237.1, from coordinate 4,957 downwards.
CGCAGCGCGACGCGGGTGTCGTGGAGCAGGTCGCCGCGATCATTGCCGACGTGCGCGCGCGCGGCGACGCGGCGCTGCTCGAATACACCAACCGTTTCGATGCGCGCGCGCTCGTTGAGGCCACCGGACTGGAGGTTGCGCCCGCCGCGCTGGCGCAGGCGTCGGCGCGCATCCCCGCGCAGCTGGGCGAGGCGCTGCAGGCAGCCGCATCGCGCATCGAGTCCTATCACCTGCGCCAGCGCCAGGAATCGTGGCAATACCGCGACGCCGACGGCACGTTGCTCGGGCAGCGCATCACCGCGCTCGATCGCGCCGGGCTCTACGTGCCGGGCGGCAAGGCCAGCTATCCCTCGTCGGTGCTGATGAACGCCATTCCGGCGCGGGTCGCCGGCGTGGGCGAGCTGGTGATGGTCGTGCCGGCCCCGCGCGGAGAACTGAGCGACGCGGTGCTGGCGGCCGCTCACATCGCCCGCGTGGATCGCGTGTTCACGATCGGCGGCGCGCAGGCGGTGGCGGCGCTGGCATTCGGCACGGCCACGGTGCCGCGCGTCGACAAGATCGTCGGTCCCGGCAACGTGTATGTCGCCGAGGCCAAGCGCCAGGTGTTCGGCGAGGTTGGCATCGACATGATCGCCGGCCCGTCCGAAATCGCGGTGATCTGCGACGGCGCCACCGATCCCGAGTGGATCGCGCTCGACCTGTTCTCGCAGGCCGAGCACGACGAGCACGCCCAGTCCATCCTGATCAGCCCCGATGCCGCCTTTCTCGATGCGGTGGCGAACCGTATCGCGCGGCTGCTGCCGACTATGGCGCGCGCGGACATCATCGGGCGCTCGCTGGCGGCGCGCGGCGCGTTCATCCTCGTGCGCGATCTCGCCGAGGCCGCAGAGATCAGCAACCGCATCGCGCCGGAACACCTCGAGCTCTCGGTCGCCGAGCCCGAGCAGCTGCTCGCGGCGATACGCCACGCCGGCGCGGTGTTTCTCGGGCGCCACACGCCGGAGGCCATTGGCGACTACTGCGCCGGACCCAGCCACGTGCTGCCAACGGCGGGCACGGCGCGTTTCGCCTCGCCGCTGGGCGTGCACGATTTCCAGAAGCGCAGTTCGCTGATCGGCTGTTCGCCGGCCGGCGCGGACCGGCTGGGCCAGCTCGCGCGCGTGCTCGCGGAATCCGAGTCGCTGCAGGCGCACGCGCTCTCGGCCGCGGCGCGGGTGCGCAAACCGGGAGAGGGCGCATGACGCGACGCGATGCCGCGGACTGGGTGAATGCGCTGGTGCGCGCCGACGTGCGCGCGACCGCCGCCTATCACGTCGCCGATGCGCGCGGCATGGTCAAGCTCGATGCCATGGAAAACCCCTTTGCGCTGCCTGCGCAGCTGCAGTCGCTGCTCGGCGAGCGCGTCGCCACCGCGGCGCTCAACCGCTACCCGGATCCGCAGGCGAGGGCGCTGAGCGCAAGCATCCGCAGCACCTTCGGGATCGATCCGCGCTGGGGGATCCTGCTCGGCAACGGCAGCGACGAGATCATCCAGATGCTGATCGCCGGCGTGTCGGGGCCCGGGTGCTGCGTGCTCGCCCCGGCACCGTCCTTCGTGATGTTCCGGCTGATTTCGCAGTGGCTGAACGTGCGCTTCGAGGAAGTGACGCTGCGCAGCGATTTCCAGCTCGACGTGCCCGCGATGCGCGAAGCGATACGGCTGCACCGGCCGCGGCTGATCTTCCTTGCCTGTCCGAACAACCCCACCGGCAACCTGTTCGACGAGGCGAGCCTGCGCGCGGTGCTGGAGGCGGCCGATGCGCTGGTCGTGATCGATGAGGCCTATCTCGCGTTCGCTTCGCGCGACCACACCGCCCTGCTCGACGAATACCCGAACCTGCTGATCATGCGCACGTTGTCGAAACTCGGGCTCGCGGCGCTGCGCCTGGGTTACCTGGTCGGCGATCCGCGCTGGATCGCGGAGTTCGACAAGATCCGCCTGCCCTACAACATCGGCACGCTGAACCAGGTCGCCGCCGAGGTGGCGCTGGAGCATTTCGACGTGCTGGACGCGCAGACGCGGCTGATCGTCTCCGAGCGCGCCCGGCTGCTCGTGCGGCTGCAGGCCGATGCGAGGCTGCATTGCTGGCAGAGCGAGGCGAATTTCCTGCTGGTGCGCCCGCACGCGGCGTCGGCCCGGACCGTGCATGCCGGCATGGCCCGGCGCGGCGTGCTGGTGAAGTGTCTCGACGGGGGGCACCCGCTGCTCGCGAACTGCCTGCGCCTGACGATCGGGGCGCCGCCCGAGAACGATGCCATGCTCGCGGCGCTGGATGCCGAGCTGGCCGTTCAGTCCTGAGGGCGCTGCCCCAGGGTTCCGGCGAGCCGGGTGAGCTTCTCGCCGCGATAGATTTCCAGTTCGAACGCGTCCCCGGGAGCCATCAGTGCTATGCGGTACATCGCATTGCGTCCCTGGCTGGTCGCGGTGCCGTTCAGCGCGAGCAGGATGTCGCCGGCCTGTACGCCGGCGGTCTGCGCCGGGCTGCCCGGCTCGACTTCGCTCACGACCAGCCCCGTGTGCGCTCCGTCGGCGGTAACGATGCGCGCTGGCAACGGTTGCACTTCCACGCCCAGCCAGCCGCGCACCACGTAGCCGTGCGCGACGATGTCGCGCAGCACCTTGATCGCGTAGTCCGCCGGGATCGCCAGCCCGATGCCCTGCGATCCGCCCGAGCGTGAATAGATCGCGGTGTTGATCCCGAGCAGGTTGCCGCGCGCATCGAGCAGCGCGCCGCCGGAGTTGCCGGGATTGATCGCGGCATCGGTCTGGATGTAGTTTTCGTAGGTGTTCAGCTGCAGGCCGAAGCGGCCGGTCGCGCTGATGATTCCCTGCGACACGCTCTGGCCGAAGCCGTAGGGGTTGCCGATCGCGAGCACCACGTCGCCGACCTCCGCGGCGTCGGGGTTGCCGACCGGGATCGGCTGCAACTGCGGCAGGTCTATGTCGAGCACCGCGAGATCGGTGTCGGGATCGGTGCCGATCACTTTCGCGATCGCATCGCGTCCGTCCGCGAGCAGCACCAGGATCTCGTTCGCACCTTCGATGACGTGGTTGTTGGTGAGCAGGTAACCGTCGCCGGACATGATCACCCCGGAGCCCAGGCTGCGCTGGATGCGCTCGCGCTGCGGAGCCGTGCCGCGATTGAGCAGCCGCTGGAAGAAGGGCTCGTCGAACAGCGGGCTGTAAGGACGGCGCACGACCTTGCGCGTGTAGATGTTGACCACGGCGGGCGTGGCACGGCGCACGGCAGCGGCGTAGGACGTCGGTGCATCGACGCTGGCAGCCTCGGTGCTCGTCGTGGGCCGCCCGGCGAGTTCACGGTAATGCAGGGTCTGCAGGATCAGCAGCGCCGCCATCAGTCCGGTGGCGACCGGCCAGCCCATGGCGCGCCAGCCGTTCAACCCCGGCGTTTCGGCCAAGAGCCGTCCCTGCGTGCGGGTGTGCGCTCAGCCGGCATGGACCCTTTCCAGGTCATATTCCTCGTTGAGCATGCCGGGCTGCTGCGTCGAACCGCGCGGCGCGTAGTCGAGTGGCGGGTTCACGGAAGGCGGCACTGAAGCGGCCGAGCGATATCCCGGGCCGCCGAGGCTGGTCAGCAACGGCGGCTCGTCGCCGGGCTGGCGCGGTTCGCACAGCCCCAGCGCGCCTTCGGCAAGGTGCTGGTGCAACTCGCGGTAATCTTCCGTGAGCCGGTTCACTCGTTCGGCGGTGCCCTTGAAGTGCGCGGTGACCTGCGACTTGTAGTCGCGCAACGCCAGTTCGTTCTCGAGCAGCCGCCGCTCGAGGTCGCGCTGACGCTGTTCCGCGGGGTCGAATTGGCGCCGGATCAGCCACCCGGCTGCGACGCCGGCGAGCAGGCATGCGACGACGGTGATCCAGAAAACGGCAGAACTGTACAACGGAACGGCTCTCCTGAGTCGGTTTGGCGTACTCCGCCAGAGTATAACCACTATGCCGGGGTCGAGGTAGGCGCTCAACGGTTGCGACCGCGGGGGCGTCTCTATACATTGCGCAACCGCGCAGGGAGTTGCATCGTGGATGAGCTGAGGGGAATGGGACCGGCAGAGCGCTATCGCGCGGAATTGGGGCGACCCGGTTTCGTGCGCGACCCGGCGCAGGAGCGGGCGGTCGGGGAGTTGCAACGCGTCTACGAGGAACTCACGGCGCGACCCGCGCGCGGTCGCATGCGCCGACTGGTGTCGCGGGTCGCGGGCGACAGCCGTGAGCCGGTCATGGGGCTCTATCTCTGGGGCGGCGTGGGGCGCGGCAAGACGCACCTGATGGATCTCTTTTACGCGAGCATCCCGTTCGACGAGAAGCTGCGCACGCACTTCCATCGTTTCATGCAGCGCGTGCACCGCGAACTGCGCGACTGCGCCGGGGAGAAGAACCCGCTCAGGTTGATCGGAAAGAGGATCGCACGCGAGGCCCGGTTGCTCTGCTTCGACGAGTTCTTCGTCGCGGACATCACCGATGCCATGCTGCTCGCAGGTTTGTTCGAGGAACTGTTCGCGCGCGGCGTGACGCTGGTGGCGACATCCAACGTGGAGCCCGACGATCTCTACCGCGACGGCTTGCAGCGCGCGCGCTTCCTGCCGGCCATCGCGATGATCAAGCGCCATACGCGGGTCATCAACGTCGACGGCGGCATCGACCACCGGCTGCGCCGGCTCGAGCAGGCGCAGCTCTACCACTGCCCCCTGGGCGACAGGGCCGACGAAAGCCTGATGCGAAGCTTTACCAGCCTGGCGCCGGAGGAGCCCGTGCGCGAGCGTGTGCTCGAGGTGGAGGGGCGGCCCATACGCACGCGCTTCTGCGCCGATGACGTGGTATGGTTCGACTTCGCCGAGCTGTGTGACGGCCCGCGCAGCCAGAACGACTACATCGAGCTGGCGCGCGAGTTCCATGCGGTGCTGG
>JAKJFB010000236.1 GCA_022705125.1 Pseudomonadota bacterium | reverse complement strand
ATCATCGCGGTGACCGCCTGGGACAGCGAGCCGTCGCAGCGGTTGTGGCGCAGCCGCATCGAGGCCTGCGTGAGCAAGGACGTGCGCGCGCCCGAACTGGAGGCGACGATCCGTCGCGTGCTGGCACCGCGCCACCGGGTCGCGGCGCCCGACGAGGCGTCATTGGCCGCGAATCCCTTCGACCGGCTGAGCAGCCGCGAGATGCAGGTCTGCGCACTGTTGCTGGCGGGCCGTCGCGCGCCGCAGATCGGGCTGGAGATGTTCATCGCCGTCAAGACGGTGCACACCTTCCGCTACCGCATCTTCGGCAAGCTCGGCGTCTGCGGTGACATCGAGCTCGCGAAGCTCGCCGCCAGCCACGGGCTGATCGGCGGGCAACCCGCCTGAGAGGCTGGCGCGGCGCCGCCGCGCGGGCGCCGTGCGCGGACGGCTATAATCCCGTGCGCCGCGCCGTGGAGAGCGCGGCTCGACCGGGGAATCATCGTGACGGGCTTCGACGCGGCCTCTTTCCTGCGCAATCTCACCGAGCTGCCCGGTGTCTACCAGATGTACGACGCCGCGGGCGCACTGCTCTACGTGGGCAAGGCGCGCAACCTGCGCAAGCGCGTCTCGAACTATTTTCGTGGCACCGGCCTGGGCGCCAAGACCGAGGCGCTGGTGGCGCGCATTGCCGAGATCCAGGTGACCGTGACCGGCAGCGAAACCGGGGCGCTGCTGCTCGAGCAGAACCTGATCAAGAGCCAGCACCCGCCGTACAACATCCTGCTGCGCGACGACAAGTCGTACCCGTATATTTTCATGTCGCAGCAGGAGACCTTCCCCCGGCTCGGTTTCCACCGCGGCGCCAAGCGTGCGACGGGGCGCTATTTCGGTCCCTTTCCCAGCTCCACGGCAGTGCGCGAGAGCCTCAACCTGCTGCAGAAGATCTTCCGCGTGCGCCAGTGCGAGGACAGTTTCTTCCGCAACCGTTCGCGCCCCTGCCTGCAATACCAGATCGGGCGCTGCTCGGGCCCCTGCGTGGGGCTGGTGGATGAAGCGGAATACGCCGAGTCGGTGCGCCACACGGCGCAGTTCCTGGAGGGCAGGAGCAGCGAGCTCGCCGGCGAGCTCGCCGATGCCATGGAGCGCGCCGCCGCCGGGCTCGACTTCGAGCGTGCCGCGGTGTTGCGCGACCAGATCCGCAGCCTGCAGGCGGTGCGTGAAAAGCAGGTCATCGAGAGCGGCGACGGCATGGTCGACGTGATTGCCGCGGCCGCGGGTCCGGGTGCGGCCTGCGTGCACGTGCTGTTCGTGCGCGACGGGCGCATCCTCGGCAGCAAGAGCTTCTTCCCGCGCTGCCGGCTGGAGGAGAGCGCGGCCGAGGTGCTGTCGGCCTTCGTGGCGCAGTTCTATCTCGGGGCCAGTGGCGAGCGCGAGATCCCGCGCGAGATCCTGCTCGGCGAGGAGCTGGCCGACGCCGAGGTGCTGGCCGAAGTGCTGAGCGACGCGTCCGGGCGCAAGGTCGCGCTCAGCGCGCGCGTGCGCGCTTCGCGCAGCCAGTGGCTGAAGCTCGCGACCCAGACCGCGCAACAGAACCTGGGCGGATACCTGGCCAACCGCAAGCGCATCCACGAACAGCTCGGCGAACTGCAGGAGGCGCTCGGACTGGACAGCGTGCCCGAGCGCATCGAGTGCTTCGACATCAGCCACAGCGGCGGTGAGCTCGCCGTGGCCTCCTGCGTGGTGTTCGATGCCGGTGGACCGCTGAAGTCCGACTATCGACGCTTCAATATCGAGGGCATCACACCGGGCGACGATTACGCCGCGATGCGCCAGGCGCTGGAGCGCCGCTACACGCGCCTGAAATCGGGCGAGGGCAAGCTGCCCGACCTGCTGCTGATCGACGGCGGCAAGGGCCAGATGGCGCAGGCGCTGGAGGTGCTGGAGGAGTTGCAGATCGAAGGCGTCACGGTAACTGCTGTGGCCAAGGGCACCACGCGCAAGCCCGGGCTGGAGACGCTGATCGTCGGCAACGCGCGCCGCGAACTGGTGCTCGCGCCGGACTCCATTGCGCTGCATCTGATCCAGCAGGTGCGCGACGAGGCACACCGTTTCGCGATCAGTGCGCTGCAGAAGCGACGCGCGAAGAAGAGCGGTGGTTCCTCGCTCGAGGGCATTCCCGGCGTGGGGCCGCGGCGACGGCGCGAACTGTTGCGCTATTTCGGCGGCATCCAGGGTATCGAGCGGGCCAGCCTGGAGGAGCTCGCGCGCGTGCCGGGCATCAGCAGAAAAATCGCCGAGGATGTTTATGCGACGTTCCACAATCAATAGAATGAATCAAAACCGCAGCCCGGTGAGCCATCGATGAATATCCCGAACACGCTGACACTGTTTCGCATCGCGCTGATCCCGGTGTTCGTGATCCTGTTCTACCTGCCGTTCAGCTGGAGCTTCCTGGCCTCCGCGTTGGTGTTCGTGCTCGCCGCGGTGACCGACTGGCTCGACGGCTATCTCGCGCGCCGGCTCGACCAGTCGACCTCTTTCGGCGCCTTCCTCGATCCGGTGGCCGACAAGCTCATGGTCGTGATCGCGATCGTGCTGCTGGTGACCGAGCAGAAGACCGCGTGGTTCACGATCCCGGCGCTCGTGGTGGTGGGGCGCGAGATCCTGGTCTCCGCGCTGCGCGAATGGATGGCCGAGATCGGCAAGCGCACCAGCGTCGCGGTGTCCTGGGTGGGCAAGGTCAAGACCTTCGTGCAGATGCTCGCGATCATCACGCTGCTCGCGGTGGATCCCGACAAGGGTGGCCCCTGGCTGGCGCTGGGCTACATCCTGTTCTATGCCGCCGCCGCGCTGACGCTGTGGTCAGCGGTGCTCTACGTGCGGGCCGCGTGGGGCGATCTGTCGGATGCGGCAACCCGCCCCGGGCGTGTAAATTGAACATCACGTTCCTGTTGACACATGATGTTCACGCTCTAGAATACGCAGGCCTTCACGGCACGCGGGAATAGCTCAGTTGGTAGAGCGCAACCTTGCCAAGGTTGAGGTCGCCGGTTCGAACCCGGTTTCCCGCTCCAAATTTCCTGCCCCCGCCCTCGGGGGACTTCGGAAAACCTGGTCACGGCGCGGTAGCAGAGTGGTTATGCAGCGGACTGCAACTCCGCGTACGCCGGTTCAATTCCGACCCGCGCCTCCAATTTCCCCGACACGATTGCAGCCTCCCGCCCGGGTGGCGAAATTGGTAGACGCAAGGGACTTAAACTTCCTCGGCCGGTAACGGCCGTACCGGTTCGACCCCGGTCCCGGGCACCAAACCCTGACGATCCCGATCGGCGAATTGCCGCCGCCGGCGCCCGCTTGCCCTCGGCGGCGCGAGGCGCAAGAATGCCCGCCCCGAGCAACCAGCCTGGAGATCCGTCACCCATGAGCGACACGCCCCCCGACCGCCTCTGCGTCAATCCGAAGAGCCCCTTCCACGACGAGGATCTGCTCGCGCGCGGTATCGGCATCCGCTTCAACGGCAAGGAACGCACGAACGTCGAGGAATATTGCGTCAGCGAGGGCTGGATTCGCGTGGCGGCCGGCCGCGCGCTCGACCGCAAGGGCAATGCGGTGACCCTGAAGCTCAAGGGCACGGTCGAGCCCTATTTCAAGGATGTGGCGCGCGCGCAGGACTGAGGCGCACGCCGCACGCTTCGCTCGCTTACGGCAGCCCCGGGTACCCGCGCTACGCAATCTTGAGTTGTGACAAGGAAAAGCGTGAAAGTCCGAGTAAACTGCTCGGGAATCCTCTCGGACAGGGGCGCACACATGGGTATTGTCACCAAAATGCAGGTGCAGCATCGCCACTGCGACGAGTTGCTGGCGCAGGCCGAGGCGGCCGCGCGGCGCGAGGACTGGACGGCCTGTGCCGCGGCCTCGGCGGCGTTCGTTGCCGATACCGAAGCGCATCTGGCCCTGGAGGAAAACGGGCTGTTTCCCGCTTTCGAGAAAGCCACCGGCATGAGCAGCGGGCCGACGCAGATGATGCGCATCGAGCATGCCGAGGTGCGCGATCTCATGGAGGGCCTGAACGAGGCGCTCACGGCTCGCAACGCCGCGGATTTCGTGGGTTGCTGCGAAACCCTGCTGATCCTGCTGCAGCAGCACAACATGAAGGAGGAGAACGTCCTCTATCCCATGTGCGAGCGCGCGGTGCCGGAGTTTGCCGGACAGCTGTGAGCATCCGCGAGGAACGCGGCCCGTGGATGACTGCATCGACCTGAGCGCGCTCGCGGCGCCGGAGCCCATGGATCGCGTGCTCGACTGGCTCGATGCGGCCGCGCCGGGTGCATGCCAGGCGTTCCTGCTGCCGCGCATGCCCTACCCGCTGTTCGATCACCTGGCGCGCCGTCCCTGCGATTGGGAAACCGAGCCGCAGCCCGACGGGCGTGCGGTCGTTACGATCAGGCGCAACGCTTCCCGTGATCAATCCTGAGTTCAGCCTGCCGGTCGAGGTCCCCCTACGCTTCCTGCGCACGGCGCCATGGTGGTTGCTGGTCGCCGCAGTGCTGTTCGCGGGGCACGCGACGGAGGTGCTGGCGAGCCGGTATCACCCCGTCACGCTGGCGATCGTGCACCTGATGATGCTCGGATTCGCCGGCAACATCATGCTGGGTGCGCTGTTGCAGGTCAGTGCCGTGCTGGCCGGTGCGCGCGCGCAGCGCCCGGTCCTCGCGGGCTGGCTGGTGTGGGGGGCGCTGCAGGCGGGAACGGCGCTTCTCGCGGCGGGCCTGTGGCTGATGCAGCCATTGTTGCTGCAGGCGGCCGGGGCCGTCCTGGGGGTGATGTTGCTCGTGTTCACGGGCTGGCTGTTCACGCGCCTGTGGCGCAGTCCCGCGGTGGATGCCAGCACGGCAGGCCTGCGCTGGTCTGTGGCGGGGTTGGGGCTGACCGTCGCATGCGGGATATTGCTGCTGCTGGTGCTGACGCGTGGTGCGGCGCTGCCGCTGCCCGACGTGCTGCGCCTGCACGTGCTGTTCGGCAGCATGGGCTGGGTGTTCCCGCTGCTAGCCAGCGTGGCGCTGACCGTGGTGCCGATGTTCCTCGTCACA
>JAKJFB010000235.1 GCA_022705125.1 Pseudomonadota bacterium | reverse complement strand
GCGTGCCGAGCAGGTGGCCGCACGCTTCGCCGGCGAGGCGATCCTGCTGTCGGAGATACCGGCCTGCCTGCTGCGCGCCGACATCGTGATCAGCTCGACGGCGAGCCAGTTGCCGATACTCGGCAAGGGTGCGGTGGAGCAGGCCATGCGCCAGCGCCGGCACAAGCCGATCTTCATGGTCGACATCGCGGTGCCGCGCGACATCGAACCGCAGGTCGCGGAGCTCCCCGACGTCTATCTCTACAGCGTCGATGACCTGGAACAGATGATCGACGACAACCGTCGTGCGCGCGAGGACGAGGCCAGGCGCGCCGGGGTGCTCGTGGATGCCGGCGTCGCTGCCTGGCTGCGCGATCGTCGCAGCCTGGACGCCGTGGGGACGCTGCGTGATTACCGCGCGCGCGCCGAACGGCTGCGCGACCAGGAGCTCGAGCGCGTGCTCAGGCAGCTGCGTGGCGGCGCCGACGCCGAGCAGTTGCTCGGCCAGCTCGCGCGCAACCTCACCAACAAGCTGCTGCACGATCCGAGCGTGCAGTTGCGCCGGGCTGCGGCCGAAGGGCGCTCCGAGCTGCTCGACTGGAGCCGCCGGCTGCTCGGCCTCGATGAAACGCCGGGAGAAGGCGAGCGCGACCCATGATCAAGCCGTCCCTGCTGGAAAAACTCGCCGCGCTGAGCGATCGCCACGAGGAGCTCGCGGCGCTGCTGGGCGAGGCCGACGTGATCGCGGACCAGGCGCGCTTTCGCGCCTACAGCCGCGAGTACGCCGAGATCGAGCCCGTGGTGCAGGGCTACGCGCGTTATCGCAAGGTGCTGGCCGACATGGCCTCGGCCGAGGCGATGGTGCGCGACACGGATCCCGAGATGCGCGCGATGGCGCAGGAGGAGCTCGCGCACGGCGCCGCGTTGCGCGAGGAACTGGAGCTCGAGCTGCAGAAGCTGCTGCTGCCGCGCGATCCGCGCGATGGCAGCAACGTGTTCCTCGAGATCCGCGCGGGTACCGGCGGTGACGAGGCGGCGATCTTCGCCGGCGACCTGTTCCGCATGTATTCGCGCTATGCCGATCGCCTCGGCTGGCAGGTCGAGCTGATCAGCGAGCGTCCCGGCGAGCACGGCGGCTACAAGGAAGTGATAGCGGTAGTCTCGGGCAAGGACGTGTTCTCGCGCCTCAAGTTCGAGTCCGGCGCGCACCGCGTGCAGCGCGTGCCAGCCACCGAATCGCAGGGCCGCATCCACACCTCGGCCTGCACCGTCGCGATCCTGCCCGAGGTTGCGGACATCGAGGAGATCGAGATCAACAAGGCGGACCTGCGCGTCGACACCTATCGCGCCTCGGGCGCGGGCGGGCAGCACGTGAACCGCACCGACTCCGCCATCCGGATCACGCACCTGCCGAGCGGCATCGTGGTCGAGTGCCAGGACGAGCGCTCCCAGCACAAGAACCGCGCCCGCGCCATGGCGCTGCTGCAGGCGAAGCTGCTCGGCCAGGCGCAGCAGGAGCAGGCCGACGCGCAGGCCAGCGAGCGCAAGCTGCAGGTCGGCAGCGGCGATCGCTCCGAGCGCATCCGCACCTACAACTTCCCGCAGGGACGCGTGACCGATCACCGCATCAACCTCACGCTGTACCGGCTCCCCGAGATCATGGAAGGCGACCTCGACTGCGTGGTGCAGCCGCTGCTCGGCGAGTACCAGGCCGAGCAGCTCGCGGCGCTGGCGGACTGAGCGTGAGCCACGGCGGCGCGGGGCTGGAGCGTGCGCGGACCGTGGGAGAGTTGCTGCGTGCCGCTCGCGCGGCGCTCGATGCGCAGGACGCGCGCATCGACAGCGAGCTGCTGCTGGCGCACGTGCTGGAGCGCGCGCGCAGTTACCTCTTCGCCCATCCGGAGGTCGTCGTGACGGCGCCGCAGTGCGCGGCCTATCGCGCGCTGATCGCGCGGCGGCGCGACGGCGTGCCGCTGGCCTATCTCGTCGGGCACCAGGAATTCTGGTCGCTCGAGCTGACCCTGGACGGCAGCACGCTGGTGCCGCGGCCCGAAACCGAACTGCTGGTCGAGCTCGCGCTGGAGCGGCTCGCCGCGGCGCCCGCGCGCGTGCTCGATCTGGGCACCGGCAGCGGCGCGATCGCGCTGGCGCTGGCGAGCGAACGCCCGCAATGGCAGGTGCTGGGCATCGACCGCGACCCGCGCGCGCTCGCCCTCGCCGTCGCCAACGCCGCGCGGCTTCGCCTGCCGAATGCGCGCTTCGCGCCCGGGGACTGGTTTGCCGGGCTGGCCGGCGAGCGCTTCGACCTCGTGGTGTCCAACCCGCCGTACATCCGCGACGACGATCCCTGCCTGCAGGATGCCGGGTTGCGCCATGAGCCGCGCCATGCGCTGGCCTCCGGCCCCGACGGCCTGGATGCGCTGCGGCGCATCGCGGCCGCCGCGCCCGGGCACCTCGGCGCCGGTGCCTGGCTGATCTGCGAGCACGGCGCGGAGCAGGGCGAGGCGGTGCGCGCGCTGATGCGCGCCGCCGGGCTGCGCGAGGTTGCCACGCACCGCGACCTCGCGGGCCGCGAGCGCGCGACGCTGGGGCGCAACGCCGGAGCCGCTGCCGATGAACGATGAGGAACTGCTGCGCTACAGCCGGCACATCCTGCTGCCCGAGCTCGACGTGGCCGGGCAGCAGAAGCTGCTGGATGCGGGCGCGCTCGTGGTCGGCCTCGGCGGGCTGGGCTCGGCCGTGGCGCTCTATCTCGGCGCCAGCGGCGTGGGGCGGCTGGTGCTTGCCGACGCCGACCGCGTCGAGCTGTCGAACCTGCAGCGCCAGGTGATCCACGCGACGGCTCGCCTGGGGCAGGGCAAGGCGGAGTCGGCGGCCGCCAGCCTGCAGGCGCTCAATCCCGGCGTGCGCACCGAAGTGGTGGCGGAGCGTGTCGATGCCGCGGCGCTCGATCGTCTCGTGCCCGGCGTCTCGGTGGTGCTCGACTGCAGCGACAACAGCGCCACGCGACGCGCGGTCAATGCCGCCTGCCGGCGCCACCGGGTAGCGCTGGTCAGCGCGGCCGCGCTCGGCTGGGAAGGGCAGCTCGCGGTATTCGACGCGCGCGTCCCGGGCTCGGCCTGCTACGAGTGCCTGTATCCGCAAGGCGCCGGCGAGGACGCGACTTCGTGCGCGCACAACGGCATAGCGGCGCCGGTGGTCGGCACCATGGGCGTGCTGCAGGCACTGCAGGCGCTGAAGCTGATCAGCGGCGCGGGCGAGGTCACGGCCGGGGAGCTGCTGGTCTTCGACGGGCTGGCGCTGGATTTTCACCGCCTGCGCGTCCGGCCGCGGCCGGACTGCCCCGTGTGCACGCGTCCGTCCGTGGGTCCCGCTTCAGCCGGACATCAGCCCGGATAAATCCGGACCCACGGAGATACCCGGCTGAAGCCGGACCCACGGGAGATCAGTTCTGGTCGCGCGGCTCGCGCAGGCGGATGAACGGGAAGCGCGTCACGGTGGAGCGCGCCCTGGCCGCGCGGTCCTCGATCTGCTCCGGCGTCGCCGCGCGCAGATAGACGTGCAGGCTGGTGCCGGCGGGCTCGCCCTGGCGTACCTGCAGGTGACCGCCCTGGCCGTGCACCAGCGCGTGGATTTGCGCGAGGTCGTCGAGCGCGCTGCCGGCAGCCGCGTCACGCGCCGGGGCCGCGGTGAGTCCGCGGATCTGCTGTTCGCTCAGCCGCGAACCGCTGTCCTCGATCACCAGCTCGATGTAGGTGCCCTCGAAACCTTCGCGGCACGAGACGCAGGCGCGCCGGCCGGCCTCGGCCGGGCGCAGGCGGATGCCGAGTCGCCCGTCGTGCCCGAGCCCGCGACGGGCGTGACGGATGCCGCGCAGCAGCAGCTGGTGGAACACGACCGGGTCGCAGTGCGCCGGGGGCAGGGCGTCGGTGATGTCGTTGTCCAGGCGCACCGAGGCCGGCAGCAGGACGCGTTCGAGCTCGATGATGTTCTGCGCCAGCGGGGCCAGCGCGATCGGCGGCTGCGGCGAGCTCGCTTCGGCCTGTCCCGCAACCTCGTGGATCAGCGCCTGCGCGTGCATCGTGGTCTCGGCCAGCTGCTCCAGCCGGCGCAGGACCCCGGCGTAGTCGCCCGCCTCTGCAAGCACCTGCTCGACGCGCCCGACCACGGAGGCCGCCACACCCGCGATGTCATCCTCGGCGTCGCTGGCGGGGGCCTCGGGCGGCGCCGCCGCGGCGGCATCGTGCTGGCGCGGCCGCGGCAGATCGCGTGTGGCGATCAGGATGCCGCCGGTGCCGGTCGCCGGCCGCCCCGGCGTACCGACCGGGAATCCGAAGCAGTAGTGTTCGCCGCGCGCCGCGCCCTGGCCGACGGTGCGCAGCTCCAGCGAGGAACTGCCGCCGGCGATCAACCGGCGATCGGCCTCGTGCAGTTCCATCGCGAGCTCGTCGGGGAAGACCTCGAGATCGGTCTTGCCGAGCAGCATGCCTTCCTCGACGCCGAACAGTTCGCCGAAGGCGGGATTGATCGCTAGGTAACGGCCCTCGATGTCCTTCAGGAACAGCGGCACCGGCACGCGGTGGATCGCGGCGCGCACCTGGTCGCGCGCCAGGCGCGCCTCCGTGAGCTCGCGCACCTGCTCGGTGTCGTCCTTCACGATCAGCAGCGCGCGTTGCGGCATCCCGGGTCGGCCGCGCAGCGCCGCCGAGCGGCATTCGAGCCATTGCTTGCCCGTGGCGCCGTCCACGGCATACACCGCGCTGGCAATGCGACCGGTATTGAGGGTTTTCTGGATCTGCAGGCGGCATTCGGCGCCGGCTTGCGCGCCGAGCAGTTCGGCGAGCGTGCGGTTCTCGAGGCTCGCGGCGTCCTCACCGAGCACGCCGCCCGCGGCCGCGATGCCCTGCACCACGCGTCCTTGCTCGTCCACGAGCAGCGCGGTGAGCGGGAACGCGCGCACGATGTACTGCGCCATCTCGTCCTGCACGCGGCGCGACACGCGCGCGCCGACCGCCTCGCTGACATCCGCCGCCTCGACCAGCACATCCCCCGCGGCCAGCCGCCCGATGCGATAGCTGCGCCAGAGCGGCTGCTCGCCGCGGTCCAGTGCCATCGCCTCGCGTACCCC
>JAKJFB010000234.1 GCA_022705125.1 Pseudomonadota bacterium | reverse complement strand
GGTGCCGCGGCCGTCGATCTGCACCTGGCTGCCGATGATCACCATCGCGATCGCGAACAGCGCGGTCATCGCGTAACCGAGGCCCAGATCGATGCGGCACAGCGGCAGCTCACCGATGTCCGCGCGGCCCTCCTCGCGGATCCAGTAGCCGTAGCACAGCACCGTGAGCGTGCCACCCACGCCGCCCATCAGCGCGACCGTCCACACCACGCCCTCGCCGCGCAGGTCCGGAATGCCCGGGAGCAGCAGGCCGCGCAGCACCTCGGTGGTTCCGGGCCAGAGCATGACGGCCATCACCACCACGGTCGCGAACATCACGCCGATGCAGACGCTCATCACGCGCTCGAACAGGCGAAAACCGCCGGCGCGCACCAGCACGAGGCCGAGCAGGCTGGACAGCGCGCCGAAGACCATGCGGCCTCGCTCCGCGTCATCGAACAGCGGGAACAGCGCCTGCAGGGCTGCGCCGCAGGCGCTCATCAGCGCGGCGCCCACGAAGAACGACCAGAGGAACAGGTAGGGCAGGAACAGCCAGCCGACGATGCGCCCGAAGCGCAGCACCGCGCCCTCGAGCAGGGTGTCGCCGGTGGCGAGCTGCCAGCGCGCGAGCCCTTCGTTCAGCACGAACTTGAGGAAAGCACCGAGCACCGCGGCCCACAGGATCGCGGTGCCCAGCTGGCTGCCCGCGAACGAGGCTGTCGCCAGATCGCCGGCGCCCACGCCGGTGGCCGCGACGAGGATGCCCGGCCCCAGCAGTCGCAGCAGCTGCACGCGCGATCAGTCCGAGAGGTAGTACTCGACCGTAGACACCACGCGCACCCTCTTGATGTGCGGGTTGTTGCGGTCACGCGCCTCGATCGAGAACTGCCCCTGCGAGGCCTGGCGGATCTTGCCGAGGCGGCTGCCCGAGTCGGCGGCGAACTTCGCGGCGACCTCGCGCGCCTTCATGGTCGCCTCCTCGATCATGCCGGGCTTGACCTCGTTCAGGCGCGTGAACAGGTACTCGGGCTGGTTCGCGTACTCGCCGCCAGCGAAGGCGATACCCTGCTTGCCGAGCTGCGCGAGCTTGTCCATCACGCCACGCACCTGCCCGACTTCGGCCGAGTAGACGGTGACGATCTGGTCGGCGGTGTAGCGGAACTCCGCGCGCTGGCCGTCGCCGAAGCGCTGCGCCGACTTGTCGGTGATCGATGGCGGCGCCACGCTGATCGCATCGGCGCCGATGCCCTGGGCGAGCAGGAACTCGCGGATGCTGGCGGTGTTCGCCTCGATGCTCGCGTACAGCGACTCGAGGTCGTTGTCGGCGGCGCTGAACTGGATCGGCCAGATCACGATGTCGGCCGGGTATTCGTGTTCGGACAGGCCCTTCACCGCGACGAAACGCTCGTACTCCTTGAAGCGGATAGCCGCGTTGCCCAGCTGGTAGCCGAGCGCCGCGAGGCCGATCACGATGGCGATGCCGAGCAGCAGCGCGCCGAGCGTGTTGCGAGAGTCCATCTATGCTTCCTCCGCGGAACAGGCATCGACCCTTCCAGTGGGCCGCCATCCCTGTGGGTCGCCATTCATGGCGACGACAGTACCCGGGCCGGCACCTGTCGGCATGAATGCCGACCCACAGGCACTTGAGCCAGCAGCATACGCCAAGCACCTGCGGGTCGCCATTCATGGCGACAGCAGCACCTGGGCTGGCACCAGTCAGCATGAATGCCGAGCCGCAGCGATGCCGGCCTACGTGTCCGCGCTGAACCAGATATCGCCGTAACAGGCCGCCGCGCCTGCGCCGGTGTTGTCGGTGTCGGTCATGATGGCGACCGCATCGGCGGTACCGGGTTCCTCGCCGAAGATCCGGCGGTAATCGGCCAGCACGTCGCGACTCTCGCTCTGCCACTTCCCGGTACCGTCGCGGCCCGAGCGCACCGCGACCATCCGCGCGTTCGCGGTGAAGGCGTTCGGCCACACCGCGCCTTCGGGCTCGCCACTGGACCAGACATAGTTGATCGCACGCGTGCGCCAGAAAGCCGGGCCGCCCGAAAACACCACGTAGACGCGCGCGGGGTAATCGTCGCCGGCGCGCGTGCGCTCGTCGCCGGCGTGCAGCCCGGCATCGACCTTCCACGACCAGTGGAGCCACGGCGTGGCGCCGAGGTCCACCTCGCGCTCGCGGAACAGGCCGGAGCCCGCATCGCGGCTGCGCGCGCAGAGCGCCTGCACCCCGCCCTCCTCCCGCACGGTGTACTCGGTCTCGCCACGGAATGACTTGCGCTCCCAGCCCGACAGATCCCCGGCCGAGAAGCGGCCGATGTCGATGCGCGCCGCGCCGCCGACGGCCAGCGGCACGACCAGCAGCAGGATCCACGGCAGGCGCACACGCACCCCCGTGCTCAGGCGCCCGCCGGCCGAAGGCCATCGCGCCTCTCGGCCCCGGGAGTCGGTGCGGCAGGGCATGAACGCGTGGCGACTGTTCGCGCACCATCATGGCGCCGGCAGTGGCAGGCCGGCCCGGTGACCATTGCCAGCGCCCCGGGCATCGTCAGGGCTTGCGCGGCTTGCGTGGCTTGGCGGCGAAATCCCGCGGCTTGGGAGCAAAATCCCGCGCCCCCGGACCCGCGGCTCCCGCTGCCGGCTTGCGGCGCAGTGGCGCGTCGCCGGTGCGCTCGGCGCGCGGCGCCGCCCGTGGCGGGCGGTAGTCATCGCCCCGCGGCGGTCGTTGCGCATCGTGGCGCGGCGGGCGCGAATCGCTGCGGAATCCCTCGCCGCGCTCGCTCTTCGACGGGCGCGCGCGCTCGCGCGGCTTGCCCGGCGGCGGCACGTCGTCAGCGCCCGCGCGGCGGATCTCCAGCGGCTGATGCATCACGCGCGTCTTGCGCAACACCCCGAGCACGTCGGCCGGCAGGTCGGCGGGCAGGCCCACCACGCTGAACTCGTCATAGATCTCGATGCGCCCGATGCAGTGGCTCGGCAGCCCCGCCTCGTTGGCAATGGCGCCGACGATTTCGCGTGGCGACACATCGTGCATGCGACCCACCTCGATGCGAAACGGCACCAACTCGCCGCCGGGCTCGATCTGCGGCGGGCGCTCCCGCCGCGGTTCGCGCGGTTCCCGGAATTCGCGCGGTGCACGGGAATCGCGGGAGTCACGCGAGTCGCGGAAATCCCGCGGTGCGCGCGCGTCGCGCGCATCGCGCTCGCCGCGATCGGGCGCCGGCGCGAAACCTTCGGCCATGTCGCGGGCCTCGAAACGCAGCGGCTTGGCGCGCTGCGCCATGTAAGCCAGCGCCGCCGCGACGCGCGACAGATCGCCGTCGTGCTCGTTGCCAAGCTGATCGACCACATCGGCGAAGAAATCCAGCGGCTCGTTCTCCATCACCTCGGCGACCTGCTTGCGGAACTGCGCCACGCGCCGCCCGGCCACCGCCTCGCGGCTCGGCAGGCTGAGCGGCTCGATGGGCGCGCGCGTCACGCGCTCGATGGTGCGCAGCATGCGGATCTCGCGTGGCGCGACGAACAGGATCGCGGTGCCCTGGCGTCCAGCTCGGCCGGTACGACCAATGCGGTGCACGTAGGCCTCGGTGTCGTAGGGGATGTCGAAGTTGATCACGTGGCTGATGCGCGCCACGTCGATACCGCGTGCCGCCACGTCGGTGGCGACCACGATGTCGAGCGCACCGCTCTTGAGCTGCTCGATCACGCGCTCGCGCATCTGCTGGTTCATGTCGCCGTTGAGCGCCGCGGCCGCATAGCCGCGCGCGGCCAGCTTGTCGGCGAGCTCCTCGGTGGCGATCTTGGTGCGCACGAAGACGAGGGCGGCGTCGAGATCCTCGTCGACCTCGAGCATGCGCGTCAGCGCGTCGATCTTGTTGGTGCCGCTGACCTGCCAGTACAGCTGGCGGATCGACTCCACGGTGCGCGTGCTCGCCTTGATCTTCACCTCGCGCGGCTCGCGCATGTGGGTGCGCGCCACGCGCCGGATCTGCTCGGCCATCGTGGCCGAGAACAGCGCGGTCTGGCGCTCCGCCGGCGTGTGCTCGAGGATCCACTCGACGTCGTCGATGAAGCCCATGCGCAGCATCTCGTCGGCCTCGTCGAGCACCAGTGCCTGCAGCGCGTCGAGCTCGAGGCTCTTGCGCTCGAGGTGATCCATCACGCGGCCCGGGGTGCCCACGATCACGTGCACCCCGCGGCGCAGCTGCTTCAACTGCATGAACATGCTCTGCCCACCGTAGATCGGCAGCACGTGGAAACCGGGCAGGTGCTTGGCGTACTTCTGGAAGGCCTCGGCGACCTGGATCGCGAGCTCGCGCGTCGGCGTCAGCACCAGGATCTGCGGCTCGAGTCGCTTCAGGTCCAGGCGCTGCAGCAGCGGCAGTGCGAAAGCCGCCGTCTTGCCGGTGCCGGTCTGCGCTTCGCCCAGCAGATCGAGGCCTTCGAGCAGCGGCGGGATGCAGGCCTGCTGGATCGGCGACGGGGTTTCATAACCCACGTCGGCGAGCGCTTGCAACAGGGGTGCGGAAAGGTTCAGCTCGCTGAAAGAGCCAATGGAATCGGACATGGAGTAGCTACCGGAAATGCCGGACCTGAGCGGCGACATGCCAGATGGCCCGGGAGGCGCCAGTATGAACCAGTCAGGGTGTTTTGCCGACCGCCGCGGTGCCGACATACTGCCGCTTTATGAAACTCCTGTCAGGTTGCTCCGTGCGGCCCCGGCGGCGGGTTACCATCACGCAGCCCTCGAACAACACGATACCGGGAACCGCCATGAGCACGACGAGTCCGTCCGCCCCGCAATCCAGCCCCGGCGAAGTCGCCGGCTGGCCCATGCTGAAGATCCGCTACCGCACCGACGCGGCAGCTATCGCCGCGCTGCTGCCGCCCGGCATCGCGCCCGGCAGGGAGCCGATGGTGACGCTCACCGTTTACAACGTGCCGATCGGGGGCGAGCCCGAGTACGGGGTGGTGATCAACGTAGACGCCGATTACAACGGCATCGCCGGCGAGTACACGCTGGCGCTCGGCATCGACCAGGAGGCGCCGCTGTTTATCTGCCAGGAACTTTGGGGGCAGCCCAAATACCCGGTGAAGGTGCAGTACTTCCGGCTCGGCAACCACATCGAGGCGAAGGTGGTCCACCAG
>JAKJFB010000233.1 GCA_022705125.1 Pseudomonadota bacterium | reverse complement strand
CCCTACAACGACGACGAGGTGCGCGGCGTGCTCGACCGGCTGCTGCGCAATGCCGAGTTCATAGCGGCGCTCACGCGCCTTCGCTTCCCGCGCGCGGGCGGCGCGCTGGGTGCGCTGCTGCGCCCGATCGTGCGCCTCTACCTCGGGCGCCAGCTCGCGGGCGTGGCCAGCGTCGCCGGCTTCCAGAAGGTCGTCGAGAAGTACATGACCGCGATGATCGAGTCCAGCACCACGGAGTTCACGGTGAGCGGACTCGAGCGCCTGGATCCCGCCCGGGCCTGTCTTTTCATCGGCAACCACCGCGACATCGCGCTGGATCCGGCCTTCGTGAACTACGCGCTGTATGCCAACGGCTGCGACACCGTGCGCATCGCCATCGGCGACAACCTGCTGACCAAGGACTATGTCTCGGACCTGATGCGACTCAACAAGAGCTTCATCGTGCGCCGCTCGGCAAAGGGGCCGCGACAGATGCTCGCGGCCCTGCAGGAACTGTCGGGCTATATCCGGCACTCGCTGCTCGAGGAGTGCAGCTCGATCTGGATCGCGCAGCGCGAGGGCCGCGCCAAGGACGGCTGGGACCGCACCGAGCCGGCGATCATCAAGATGCTGTGCATCTCCAGGGCGCGCGAGACGCCGATGGCAGCGCACCTGCGCGCGCTCAACATCGTGCCGGTTTCGATATCGTACGAGTGGGATCCCTGCGATGGCGCCAAGGCGCGCGAGCTGTACCTGCGCGCGAGCGAAGGCGAGTACGAGAAGGAGGAGCACGAGGACGTGGCCAGCATCGCGCACAGCATCACGTCACCAAAAGGCGCGGTGCATGTGAGCTTCGGCGAGCCGCTCGATGCCGACTTCGCGGACCCCGACGAGGTCGCCGCGGAGATCGATCGCCAGGTGCTGGCTCTGTACCGCGTCCACCCCAGCAATATCGCGGCGTTCCGCATGGTGCAGGGCCGGCTGCCGGAGGGATTCGCCGACGATGCCGCGGTCGCTGCGGCGGATGCCGAGCTGCGCGCGCGGCTCGAAGCGCTTCCCGCGCCGCATCGCCCCTACCTGCTCGCGATGTATGCCAATCCCCTGCTGAACCGCGCGGCCCTCGACGCGCCGTAGGTCGCCATTCATGGCGACAACGGCTTGGATCGCTATTCATGCCGATCCGCGGGGTGCCATGTCCGCATGAATGCCGACCTACCGGTGGTGCATCCAGTGGACCAGTCCCTGTGCGCTGAGATCCATGTCGAGCGCGAGCAGTGCGCGCAGCGCGGTGACGGGCAGCGTGCTGCCGGCCGCGTGCAGACCCTCGAGGGTGTAGGTCGTCAGCGCCTCGGTGAGCGCGGCTTGCGCATGAGGATCGGCAATACCGATGCCCTCGGCGAGGCGCACGTAGTCGAGGACCTGGCGGCGCAGCGATCCGGCGTGATGCGCGCTCGCCGCGATGCGCCCGAAATGCGTGAGATAGCAGTAGCGCGGTTCGGCCGCCATCAGCAGCTCGATGGAAGCGAGCAGCGCCTCGGGCTCGAACTGCACCGGCGTGGTGGTGGGGATCAGGTAGGGCTCGCCGCCGCAGTAGAGCTCCCGGTAGGCGATGCCGAAAGTGTCCCCGGTGAACCAGCCGCGGCTCGTTTCGTCCCACACGCAGAAGTGGTGCCGCGCGTGCCCGGGCGTGTCGCGTACCAGCAGTTCGCGCCGGCCCAGCGTCCAGCGGCTGCCGTCGGCAGCCTCGCGCACGCGCCCGACCGGCGCCGGCACGATCTCGCCGTACATGCGGGTGAAGGATTCCTCGCCGTACACCGCCTTGGCCCCTGCGATGAGGCGCCCGGGGTCGACCAGGTGGCGGGCGCCGCGTGGATGAGCCACCAGCGTCGCCTGCGGGCAGCGCGCGAGCAGCGCGCCGGCGCCGCCGGCATGATCGAGGTGCACGTGCGTCGGCATGATGTAGCGCAGCTGCTCCGGTGCGACGCCGCAATCCGTCAGGGCCTGCAGGATGGCGGGCAGGTTGAGCGCGGTGCCGGTTTCGATCAGCGCGGCCTCGCCGTCATCGACCACCAGGTAGCAGGCCGCGAGGCCGGCGCGGTGGTAACCCGTGTCGATGCAGGTGATGCCGTGGGACAGTGTTTCGATCATCGCTTGCCTGCTTCCGGGGAATTGCCGCCGTGGCGGCTGGCGAGCGCCGCGCGGCGCCTGCCCTGCTATAGTCCGCTTCCTTCCTGCGCGGGGACCTCGCTTGCTGAACGACGACGTCAAGAATGCCATCCAGGGCGCGTATCGCAACTGGCTGAACGCACGCGGCCTCAGGCCGCGCAGCGGCCAGCGCGCGATGATCGCGCAGGTGGCGAACGCCCTGGCGCGCTCGAACGATCCCGACAACGGGGCCAGCCCGATCTGTGTGGTCGAGGCCGGCACCGGCACGGGCAAGACCATAGCATACGCGGTCGCCGCGATCCCCATCGCGCAGGCGCTCGGCAAGAAGCTGGTGATCTCCACGGCCACGGTGGCGTTGCAGGAGCAGCTCTTCCACCGTGACCTGCCCGACCTGAAGACCGCCGGCGCGCTCGACTTCAGCTACGCGCTCGCCAAGGGGCGCGGGCGCTACGTGTGCCCCGCGCGCCTCGACTCTCTGCTGCGCGGCGCGCGCGATGAAGACGGCGCGCAGCTCGCGCTGGTCGAGCAGATCGTGCCGGGCGTGAACCAGGAGACGCGCGAGCTGTTGCGCGAACTCTACACGGCGGTGACCGACGGCAGCTGGGCCGGCGATCGCGATTCCTGGCCCGCGGCGCTACCCGACTCGCGCTGGGCCCTGATGACGACGGATCACCACCAGTGCAGCGGGCGGCGCTGCTCCTACGTGAGTCAGTGCCCGTTCTTCACCGCGCGCGAGGGGCTCGACGGCGTCGACTGCATCGTGGCCAACCACGATCTGGTGCTGGCGGACCTCGCGCTCGGCGGTGGTGCCGTGCTGCCGGCGCCGGAAGATGCGATCTACGTATTCGATGAGGCGCATCACCTGCCGGACAAGGCCTGCAACCACCTGTCGTTCCGCGCGCGGCTGGGGCTCGCGCGCGAGCACGCCGAGGATTGCCGCCGACTCGCGACCGAGTTGATGGCCGAGCCACGCTCGAGCGAGGCCTTGCGTCGGCGCCTCGCGGAAGTGCCGGCGCTCTGCGAGGAACTCGATCACGGGTTGAGCGCTGCCGGACGGCTGCTGGGCGCCCTGCTGGCGGGAGCGGGCCGCAAGGGCGACACGGCCGTCGAATACCGGCTGCCGCATGGCGTGGTGCCGCCCGATGTCGCGGCAATCGCCGCGACGCTGCACCATGCGCTGCGCAAGCTCGGCGACGCGCTGGAAGGCGCCGAGGACGAACTGTCGCGCCAGCTCGATACGGGCGGCGCGGCGGCGCAGGATCGCTACGCGGTGATGGGGCTCTCGATCGGGCGCGTGCAGCGGCTGGCGGGGCTGTGGAAATCCTGGGCCGAGCCCGATCCCGCCGGTGCGGCGCCGCAGGCGCGCTGGATCCGCGCCAGCGAGCAGCAGTCGAGCGCGGATCTCGAGGTCTGCGCCGCGCCGGTGCTGGCCGCGAACGTGCTGCGCGACAGCATCTGGACGCGTGCGGCGGGCGCCGTGCTGACCTCGGCCACGCTGACGGCGCTCGGCAAGTTCGACCGCATCGTGCTGCGCGCGGGACTGCCCGCAGATTGCGTGTTCGCGACGGTGCCCAGTCCCTTCGACTACCGCGGCCGCGCCTGCCTCGCGGTGCCGCGGCTTGCCGCCGACCCGGGCGATCCGGTGGCGCACACGCGCGAGGTCGCTGACTGGCTCGACGCCAACCTCGATCGCGCCGAGGCGAGCCTGGTGCTGTTCGCCTCGCGCAAGCAGATGCGCGAGGTCTACGACCGCGTGAGCCTGGGGCTGCGCGACCGCATCCTGCTGCAGGATCACTTCGCCAAGCAGGAACTGCTGCGGCTGCACCGCGAGCGTGTCGATGCCGACGAGGGCTCGGTGATATTCGGTCTCGCCAGCTTTGCCGAAGGCATCGATCTGCCCGGGGGCTACTGCATGCACGTGGTGATCGCGAAGCTGCCTTTCGCGGTGCCCGACGATCCGGTGGAGGCGGCGCTCGCCGAGTGGGTCGAGTCGCGCGGCGGCAACCCGTTCATGGAGATCTCGGTGCCCGACGCGGCGCTGCGACTGGTGCAGGCAAGCGGACGGCTGCTGCGCACCGAGGAGGACACCGGGCGCATCACGCTGCTCGACCGTCGCGTGGTCACGCGCCAGTACGGGCGCAGGATCCTCGATTCCCTGCCGCCGTTTCGCCGCGAGGTCGCCTGAGATGAACGGCCGCATCCGTGTCGCCGCGCTCCTGATCGACCTCGAGGCGGCGCTGCGCAGCCGCCTGCTCTGGGACGCCGGCGAACCCTCGCCCGAAGCGCTGGCCAGCACCCAGCCGTTCTGCATCGACACGCTGGACTTCCCGCAGTGGCTGCAGTTCGTGTTCCTGCCGCGCATGCGTGCACTGCTCGACGCGGACCTGCCGCTGCCCGCGCAGTGCGCCGTCGCCGAAATGGCGGAAATGCACTTTGCCGCCGCAGATGCGGCCGACGTGATCGCGCTGCTGCGCGAGATCGACCTCGCCGTCGTCGCCGCGTCCCCGTAGGCCCGGACGTGGGTCCGGATTTATCCGGACATTGTCCGGCTGAAGCCGGACCCACGGGCAGGACTAGAAGTTGTAGCCCACCGCGAGTCCGTAAGTGCGCGGCTCGATCGTGAACACGTTGGTGAACACGCCCGAGGAGGGGTCGGTGACGAAAATGCCGACCACATTGTCGTCGTCCATGATGTTCTTGACGAAGGCGCGCACGAACCAGGTCTCGTCGGGCGCGAGCAGGGTCGCCTGCGCGTTCCAGACGTCCCAGGAGTCGATCGCGTCGATCGGATCGCGGTTGAAGATGCGCCCGTACATCTCGTCCTGCCAGTAGTAGTCGAGGCGCGCGAGGAGGCTGTAGTCGCCGGTCAGGCTGAACTCGTACTGGCCACCGAGACTGACCGTCAGCTCGGGGGAATTGATCAGCTGGTTGCCGGAGAGGTCCACGGCCACGCCGTCGGAGACGGTGTAGGGCGCGGGCAGGGAGGACTGCA
>JAKJFB010000232.1:3191-5156 GCA_022705125.1 Pseudomonadota bacterium | reverse complement strand
ATCCCGCGGACGCATGAGGCGCGCATGAATACCGAAGAGCTGCCGTTGTTCCCGCTGAGCGCCGTGCTGCTGCCCGGCGGGCGCGTCCCGCTGCAGATATTCGAGCCGCGCTATCTCGATCTCGTGAGCCGCTGCATGAAGACCGATTCGGGTTTCGGCATCGTGCGCATCACCAGCGGGCACGAGGTGATCATCGCGCAGGGCACCACGCCGCCGCAGACCGCGCCGATCGGCACCCTGGCGCGCATCGTCGACTGGGATGCGCTGCCCGCGGGGCGCCTGCGCATCACGGTGGAGGGCTCGCGCCGATTCCGTGTGGCGACCACGCGCGTGCAGGCCGACGGACTGCTGTGGGGCGAGGTGCAGTGGCTGGCGGAGCCCGGGAACGGGCCGGTCGCGGACGAGCACCAGTACCTGCACGACATCATGAGCGGGTTGGCCGAACACCCGGCGCTGGCGCGCCTGGGCGTGCGCGGCGGCTGGGCCGACCGTGCGAGCCTTTCCTGGGCGCTGGCGCAATACCTGCCGCTGGAGGAAGTCGAGCGCTACGCGGTGCTGGCCGAACCCGAACCGCTGGCGCGGCTCGCGTACCTGGAGCGCCTCGTCAAGGCGATGGGGAGTTCCTGAGGCCCCGCTGCGTCACGATCGCCCGCTCCACCAGCACCAGCCGGTCGTTGCCGAAGTACATGTCCTCGCCGTCGAGGAACAGGGTCGGCGTGCCGAAGCCTCCGCGTGCCACGAGCTCCTCGGTGTTGCGGCGCAGGCGCTCCTTCAGCGCCGGCTGCTCGATGCGCTCGAGGAATGCCGGGCCGTCGAAGCCTACCGCGGCAGCGATGTCCGCCACGACCTGCGGCTGCGAGATATCGGCCAGGTCGCGCCAGTAGCGCTGGAACACGGCGCGCGCGTAGGGCACCAGCCGGCCCTCGTCGAGCGCCACCAGCGCGCCGCGCATCACCTTCACGCTGTTGACCGGGAACACCGCGGGCCAGCCGATCTCCAGCCCGTAGTAGCGTGCCCAGTCCGCGAGGTCCTTCATCGTGTACTGCCAGCGACGCGGGTTCGGGTTCGCGCGCGCGGCGTAGACCTCCTGGTTCACCGCGTTGAACACGCCGCCGACCAGGATCGGGCGCCAGTCGATCGCCACACCGTGGCGCTCGGCGATCGGCTGGACGCCCTCGAAGGCGAGGTAGGTCCAGGGGCTGGAGCAATCGAAGAAGAATTCCAGTTTCACGTCGTGATCTCCCTAGTCGTGAGGCGGAACCGGGCCGCCGCCGTTGCCGGCGAGGAAGCGCCGGTGGATCCAGAATACGAGACCCGCGGCCGCCAGCGCGACCACGACCATCGTCAGCAGGATCCGCGGCGAGGCCAGGTGCGTTTCCACCGCGGCGCCGAGGTAGTAGCCGGGCAGGATGTAGACCGGTGCCCAGGCCAGCGCCGAGACCGCGTTGATCAGGAAGAACGGGCGCGCCCGCATGTTGAGGATGCCCGCCACCAGCGGGATCACCGGGCGGATCGGACCGACGAAGCGGCCGATGGCCACGCTCTTGGCACCGTGGCGCGCGAAGAAGCGCTCGCCATTGGCGATCCACTCGGGATTGCGGCGAAACGGCCAGGCGCGCTTGATGTCGTCGTGGAAGATGCGCCCGAGCAGGAAGCTGACCCCGTCGCCGGCCACGGCGCCCGCGAACGCCGCGAGCAGGCATTCGGGCAGGCCGAGCGCGCCCGAGCCGGCCACGAAGGCAGCCACGCCGAGCAGCGCCACGCCGGGCACCGCGATGCCGAGGATCGCGAAGGATTCCGCGAAGGAGATCAGCGCGATCGCCGCGGCTACCCAGGCGGGATGCTGTTCCAGCCAGGGCTGAAGGGCGCTCGCATCGAAGGAGGCAAAGGGCATCGGCGACGGTATTCCTGCACGGGTTGCGGTCACCCGCCGTCGGGCCGGTGCCGGGTCGGCGCGTGCGGCGG
>JAKJFB010000232.1:0-3175 GCA_022705125.1 Pseudomonadota bacterium | reverse complement strand
CGCGTCTCACTTTCATTCGGAACCGGACATCGCATGGATATCGGGTCGTATATGGCCGACGTCGGCCGCGAAGCGCGGGCCGCCTCGCGGCTGATGGCGCGCGCCACGACGCAGGCCAAGAACAACGCGCTGCAGGAAGCGGGCGCGGCGATCGCGGCCGCGCGTGCCGAACTCGTCGCGGCCAATGGCGACGACATGACGCGCGCGGCGGCGCAGGGGCTGGACGCCGCGGCGCTGGACCGCCTGAAGCTCACCGATGCGCGCATCGACGCCATGATCGAGGGGCTCGAGCAGGTCGCCACGCTGCCCGACCCCGTCGGCGCCATCACGGACCTCGCCTACCGCCCCAGCGGCATCCAGGTCGGGCGCATGCGCGTGCCGCTCGGCGTGGTCGGGATCATCTACGAGTCGCGCCCGAACGTGACCGCCGACGCCGCGAGCCTGTGCCTGAAGTCGGGCAATGCCGCGATCCTGCGCGGCGGCTCGGAGTCGCTGGCATCGAACCGCGTGATCGCCTCCTGCATGCACCGCGGGCTGCGCGCCGCGGGCCTGCCGGAACGTGCGCTGCAGGTGATCGCGACGGCGGACCGCGGCGCGGTCGGGCTGCTGATCACGATGCCCGAATACGTCGACGTGATCGTGCCGCGCGGCGGCAAGGGGCTGATCGAGCGCATTTCCGCCGAGGCACGGGTGCCGGTGATCAAGCACCTCGACGGCATCTGCCACGTCTACATCGACGAGGCGGCGGACCTCGACAAGGCCTTCGCGGTGGCGCTGAACGCCAAGACGCAGCGCTACGGCACCTGCAACACCATGGAAACGCTGCTGGTGGCGGCCCCCGTTGCCGCGGCGATCCTGCCGCGGCTCGCAACGGCTTACACCGAGCACGGCGTGGAGCTGCGCGGCTGCGCGCGCACGCGCGAGCTGCTGCCCCGGGCGCTGGCGGCCACGGAAGAGGACTGGGGCACCGAATACCTCGCCCCGATCCTCGCCATCCGCGTGGTGGCCGGGATCGACGAGGCGATGGAGCACATCGCGCGCTACGGCTCGCAGCACACCGACGCGATCGTGACCGAGGACTACAGCCGCGCGCGGCGCTTCCTGCGCGAGGTCGATTCGAGTTCCGTGATGGTGAACGCCTCGACGCGCTTTGCCGACGGCTTCGAGTACGGGCTCGGCGCGGAGATCGGCATTTCCACCGACAAGATCCACGCGCGCGGCCCGGTCGGTCTCGAGGGGCTGACCTCGCAGAAGTACGTGGTGCTGGGCGACGGGCATGTGCGCCGCTGAACACGCGCGGGACGCCGGGTGAACGACAGCGCGGCGCGCCGCATCGGTATCCTCGGCGGAACCTTCGATCCGGTCCACAACGGTCATCTGCGCACCGCGCTCGAGTTGGCCGAGCTCCTCGCGCTCGACGAGTTGCGCCTGGTGCCGTCCAGCGTGCCGCCGCACCGCGGTGCGCCGCTCGCCACCGCTGCCGAGCGGCTGCGCATGCTGCAGCTGGCGACCGACGCGCACCCCGGTTTCGTGGTCGACGACCGCGAGCTCGTGCGCGGCGGTGCCTCGTACACCATCGACACGCTGCGCTCGCTGCGCGCGGAGCTCGGCGCGGCGGCGCGGTTATGCCTGGTCGTCGGCCTGGACGCCTTCGCCGCGATCGATACCTGGAGGGAGTGGCGCGCGCTCGGCGAGCACGCGCACATCGTGGTGGTGCAGCGTCCCGGCGTCGCGCCGGCGCTGCACGAGGCGGTTGCGCGCTGGGCCTCGGCACGCCGCCGATGCCGGCACGGCGCTGTGCGCCGCGGCGCACGGTGCCGTGCTGCGCCTGGAGCTGACGCAGCTCGCGATCTCCGCGACCCATATCCGGGAACTGCTCGCGCAGGGGCGCTCGCCGCGTTACCTGCTGCCGGAGGCGGTGCTCGACTACATCCGGGAACACCGCATCTACACACGCGCCCCTGCGCACACGGGAGATACAGATTGAGCAAGAAGGATTCGGCGGAACTGGCCGCGCTCGCCGTGCGCGCCATCGAGGATCTCAAGGGCCAGGACATCGTGCGCCTGGACGTGCGCAAGCTCACCGATGTCACGGATTACCTGGTCATCGCCACCGGG
Organism: Pseudomonadota bacterium; assembly: GCA_022705125.1. The sequence goes on along the minus strand of JAKJFB010000232.1, from coordinate 1,057 downwards.
ACCTCGTCGCGCCACGTCAAGTCGATCGCCAACAACGTGCTGGAGGAACTGCGCAATGCCGGCGAGCGCCCGATCGGCGTCGAGGGCACCGAGGCCGGCGAGTGGATCCTGGCGGATTTCGGCGGCGTGGTGGTGCACGTGATGGGCGCCGAGCCGCGGCGCTTCTACGCCATCGAGAAGCTCTGGTCGGAAATGCCGGAGACGCGCTGATGGCGGCGCGTCTGCGCATTCTCGCGGTGGGCACGCGCATGCCGGCCTGGGTGCAGGCGGGATTCGCCGAGTACCACAAGCGCATGCCGCGCGATTTCGCGGTGCAGCTGCGCGAGATCCCGGTGTCGCGCCGCGAGGGAGCGCGCGCGGTGGCCGAGGAGGGCGAGGGCCTGCTCGCGGCGCTCGGCGCCGACGAGATCGTCTCCATCGACGCGGATCCCGGCGCGCTCGATCATCACGTCGTGGCGAACATCCTGGCGGCATATATCCGCTCCAGCGGGGGTGCCGACCTCATCCTTTGCGGCCGCCAGGCATCGGATGACGACCAGGGCGTGGTGCCGGCGCTGCTCGGCGAGTCGCTCGACATGCCGGTGGCGCCCATCGTGCGCGCGCTGACGCTCCAGGATGGACGCCTGCGTGTCACGCGCGTGACACCGGACGGCGACGAAGTGCTGGAAGGAGCACTGCCTGCCGTGGTGACGATCAGCAACGAACTCGGGGATCCCCGGTTCCCCAGCGCGCGCGACAAGATGGCGGCACGCAAGAAGCAGGCGGTCGCGGTGTCCGTCGCCGATCTCGGCCTCACGGACGAACAACTCACGCCCGGGGTGGTGCTCGCCAAGCAGTACCTGCCCGAGATCCATGGGCATTGCGAGTTCATCGAGGGTACGCCTGCCGATGCGGCCGCCGCACTCATCGCCAGGCTGCGCGCCGACAAGCTGATCTGAAAGCCTGTGGATTCTTCACCCGCCGGTGCGAAATGCACCGGCGGGTGCAGGATTCGCGCGCCTCAGTTCCCGCGGAAGTGGGGAGTGCGCTTCTCGAGAAAGGCCGTGGCGCCCTCCCT
>JAKJFB010000231.1:4919-5158 GCA_022705125.1 Pseudomonadota bacterium | reverse complement strand
GCGAGCCTGCGATAGTCCGGCGTCAGGTTGCCCATCACTTTTCCTGCACTGCGGCGGCTTGGGTTCCGACCAGTTTCGCGCCAACGCTGAACTGGTCGAGACCGGTGCGCGGATTGCGGCTCACGGTCGATTCGAACTTCGCCTCCTCCAGGAATTTCGCCCCGTTGAGGATATCGATCAGGCCGACCACGCCGGCGCCCTGCCCGGTCAGGCGGACCCGGCCCTTGGAAACCGCCAGC